>NZ_LTCZ01000294.1:0-3606 GCF_001583455.1 Rhodococcus sp. LB1
TTGCTGTTCGCGGCAACCGGTCCCACCGCGAACACGGACGCAGTGCGCGCCGTGATCGCCAGGCTGGAACGCGCCTTCGAGTCCGACGACCCGCCGCCCAGTGAAGACACCGACCTCAACGAGTTCCACGCCTCCAAGACACTCAACGGGCGCGTCGCCGTCAAAGGCGACCTGGATGCCGTCACCGGCGAAATGCTGCTCTCGGCGCTCTCCGGACTGTCCAAGCCGCGACCGGCGCAGGACGGAACCAAAGACAGCCGCACCCCCGGACAGCGACGGGCAGGCGGGTTCACCGAACTCCTGCGTCGCTATCTCGACTCCGGGATCGCCGGCGAAGAAGGTGGAGAACGTCCACACGTCTCCCTCCACGTCAACGCCAAGGATCTCGCCGACCACACCGACTGCAGTGCACGAGCACAGCAGGATGCCGCCGCCTCGCCGGACGACTCACTCTTTGCCATCGATGGGGTGGCGTGGACCGAGTGGATGGGGCCGCTGAGTCTCAGGGCAGCCCGGCTTCTCAGCTGCGATTCGATCTATACGCCGATCGTGCTCGACGACAACGGAGCGCCGCTCGACCTCGGCATCTCCACCCGGACAGTCACCAAGAGACAGCGAAAAGCGTTGGTGGCGAGGGATCGGGGATGCGCGTTCCCCGGGTGTGGTGCGCCGCCGTCCTGGTGTGAAGGTCACCACATCGTCCACTGGTCCGCAGGCGGGCCGTCCGACATGGGCAACCTGGTGCTGCTCTGCGGATTCCACCACCGGCTGCTGCACCACAGCGACTGGGAGATGGAGATGGGAGGCGACCGGCACCCCACGTTCATCCCACCCCAGCAGGTCGACTGGGAACGAAAGCCGATACCGGCGCACAACCGGGCCCGAGCATCCTGACCACGCGACACAGCGCATCACGCCGACTCGGCAACAGGACACTGCCGAGCCGGCATGCCGTCGTGCCCGGAGTCCGGTCGGTGTCACCGAACCGTCGTGCCCATCGCCTGCGCAAGACCGTTGCGATCGGCGACGTCGAGTCTTATACACGCACGGTAGATATGACCCTCCACCGTCCGCACCGAGACGAACAACCGATCGGCGATCTGGCGGTTCGACAAACCCGCCGCAACCATCGACCCCACCTCACGCTCACGACTCGTCAAGGGGAGCGGATGGGCCGCCTCCACCAGCGCGGGGGACGACATGTGATCGCATCGGGCCGACAGGGCTTCGGCCGCCGCAGCGCACTCGATCGAACGCCGCTTATCGGTGGCATGCGTGAACGCGATCGCCGCCCGAGCGTAGGCATCGGCGGCATCCGGCAGGGCCCCGATCTTTTCGAATTCGGCTGCTGCCGATGCCACACCGCATCCGTTTCCTGCCGCGACTGCCGCCGCATGCCGGGCAACGATGTCGACGAGTTGGCCGTCGCAGATGTCCGCCAACTCGGCGAGACGCGTGGCGGTAGTCGTGTCACCGAACCGGGTGGCAAGGTGAAGCGCGGCCGCCTCGATGCCGAATTGTCCTGATTTACAAGCGGACTCTGCCGACGACCGCGATAGATCGACGGCCCGCGACGTTTCACCTCGCGCTGCGGCGAGCCACGCCTGCGACATCATGAGTTGGGGCCCGAACACGGCCACGTGCCGGCCGTTCCGGGCCTGCGCTGCTGTGATGATCCCGTCCGCCTCGTGAATGCGACCGAGTTCCGCATACGCCTGACCGAGCGCGATGTAGGCGGGGAAACTCCACGAGATCGCATCGGCAGTATCGCCGACGTTGAGGGCCGCGATCGCCTGCTCGAGGCGACCCGCGGCGTCGGTGAACCGGCCGCGGGCAAGTTCCACCGTCCCAACCAGGATGTTCGCAAGCCCCCACGCTACGTATCGGCCGCTGGATGCCAACGAGAGGTATTCCTCGGCCCGGTGCTGCGCCGCGCCGAACTGTCCGGTCAGGGTCAGCGCGAGGATCTCACCGTGCGCGGCAGGGAACCTCAGCAACCCGTCTATCTGATCGGCCACCGCAGCGCTGCGCGCTGCCAGTTCCGGCACTTGGCCACCGCGTCCCATCAGTGCCAGGGACAACCCGCCACCGAAGTACGCCCACTCGATCGCCCATGGCAGAACTCGGTCGGCGGCCAGAATCGCCTTCGCTGCCGCTGCGGCCTCCTCGGGCCGATTCTCGAACACAGCGCACACCGAGCCGATGCCCTCGATGATCGGCACGAGACTGGGATGCGTGACCTTCTCGCGGAGAACCGCGAGGACCTCGTCGGCCTTCTCCGACTCGCCGCTTGCCCAGAACAGGTTTGCGATCCGCGACGTACCCCAGCGCACCAGCTGCACCTGGTCAAGACCGTCGGGCGAAAAGGACAGCAGCAACGATTCGGCCTCCGTGGCGTGCCCCTGCCACAGCAGAGCCCGGGCAAGAAGGTCGGCTGCTTCGAAGCTGCCGGTCTGGTCGAATGCCGCGCGCGCGAGCCGTTCCCCCAGAGGAACATTCGCCAAACCGATTGCGTCCTCGGCGGCGTTGACCAACAGATCCGGTTCGACCGACCGATCGCTGTCGAGCGCCAACTCTGCCAGGCGAATTCGATTGGAGGACCCGACCACAGCGCGACTGCTCAGAGCCTCGACGAGCTGTCCCCGGAGCCTCCGGCCTGCCGCGCGCCCCACCCGTCGTCGAATCACCTCACCGAACAGTGGATGCGTGTAGCGGACGTCGAGCCTATGTCCGTCCTCGACGATTCTGACGAGGCCGCGGCGCTCGGCCTCCTCCACCGCATCGTCACCCGCCAGCTGACCGAGGATATCCAGATCGAGCGGCTCGCAGAAAGTGAGAAGCTGCAACGCCCGCAACACGTCGTGGGGAATCTGATCGATCCGGTGCTCCAGCAGGGAAGCGAGCTCGGACGTGATGGCGGCACGTCCCCGCAACTGCCAGACCCCGCCGGATCGGCGCAGCGTCCCCGCTTCGAGAGCGCCCTCCACCAGATGTCGGACGAACAACGCGTTCCCGCCGGACGCCTCCCAGATCATGTCCGCACTCAGCCCCTCGAGTGGGCCGTCCAGCACGGACTCGATCAACTCGATGCTCTGATCCCGGCTGAACGGCGCCAGTTCGAGCCGCAGAAGGTGACCGTCCTTCCACAACGACGTGATCGCGTCGGGCACGGTCTCACCGTTGCGAACGGTCGCGACGATGTGGACCGCCCTGTCGAGCGCAAGTTGATGGAGGAACGTCGCCGAGAGCTGATCGAGTAGGTGTGCGTCGTCCACGCCGACCACCACGTCACGACTGCGACCGTCATCGAGGAGCGCCTGCCGCGCCGCCGACAGAAAGGCGACCGGATCCCGGGAGGTGGATGCCCCGACCAGATGCGCGAACACACCCAGCGGGATGCTCCGCGCCGATTCGGTGCCCGCCACCCATTTCACCTCACGTGGCAACGACTCGGTGGCGAACCGCGCGAGGGTGGTCTTGCCGACGCCGGGATCGCCCGTGAGGACGACACCGCATCCCCCGGACCGAGTCGTGAGCGACGCGGTGATCGCGTCGAACTCGACTTGCCGCTGAATCAGAGGCCACGTCGGACCCATGGTCCGATTC
>NZ_LTCZ01000295.1:0-654 GCF_001583455.1 Rhodococcus sp. LB1
TCGTAGCCGTCGAGAACGTCCGCAAAATCTTCGGTGCGGTAGTCGACGACGACGTCGGCGCCGAGTTCTCGGACGAAGTCGGCGTTTCGGCCGCTGGCGGTGGTGGCGACGCTCGCGCCGAGATGCTTGGCGAGTTGGATCGCGATCGATCCGACTCCGCCCGCACCGGCGTGGATCAGAACTTTCTGCCCGGGTTGCACATTCGCTCTGTCGACGAGAGCTTGCCAGGCGGTGAGCGCGACGAGGGGGAGTGAGGCGGCTTCGACCATGCTGATCGATGTCGGTCGTAGCGCGAGGTCGTCCTCGTGGACGGCGATGCGTTCGGCGAAGGTGCCGATTCGGCCGTCGCGGGGGCGCGCGTAGACCTCGTCGCCGACGGAGAACTGTCGAACGCGGGCGCCGACTCCGATGACGGTGCCGGCCAGGTCGTGTCCGAGAGTCAACGGCGTCGGATAGTGGAGCAGTTGTTTGAACTCGCCGGTGCGGATTTTCTCGTCGAGCTGGTTGAGGCCGGCTGCCTGAATTTCGACGAGTACGTCGTGGTCGCCGACGATCGGCTCGCGCACCGTCGTCTCCTGCAGCGGCCGCTTGTACGCAGCGAAGGCGAAGGCTTTCACGACTGATCGCCAGTGTTGGTCGCGGAGGACGCGGCGG
>NZ_LTCZ01000296.1:0-5569 GCF_001583455.1 Rhodococcus sp. LB1
GGCGTCGGGACGGTTCCGTGATCTGGTGGATCTGCTGCTGATCAGCATGTTCCTGCCCATCGATCTGGCCTCCACCGTGGACGCGGTCGAGCGGGAACGGCGCGTGCGTGGCCTGCCCGCGCTGCCGGCGACGCTGGTGAGCCCGGGCCCGGCGTGGGCGACGCAGTGGGGCAAGGCCGCCCGCAACAGTCCACTGACCGCGGACCTCCACGACCTGGACATGGCGCTGGCTGCGGCGGGCCGCTGCTACGACCGCATCCTCGGCTCGCTCCCCACTGCCCGGCAGTCGGCGGTGTGGAGTCATGAGCGCAGCGCCTGGGGGACAACGGGGCACGAGGTCGTCAGAGTCGAAGGCTCTGAATGAAACCCGAGCCCGATGGGTGGCCGCGAGTACCGAGAGTCCGCCAAGTAGTACAGTCGTGTTTATTTTGATCTTGTCGATGTGTCTGCGCAGGTTCCGAGAGCGGAAGAAATTTCATTCGACCCTGCCTCCAATAGATTTTTGAGCGCTCCGCTCGCTTATCACTTGCCTGGCCGACGCCTCGGCCAGCGCGATTGCACGGGACCTTCTCATTTTTGTTAGTAGCTCCGTTCTTTTCGCTTGAATTTCTGACCTTTGAGTTAGCCGATGTCGCCGTATCTCCCTGGCGCACATGAATTCCTCAAGCGCCTGGATAGCATCGTGCTTGAGTGTGCGGTCGGAATAATATGTACGAACAGCAAATTTCCACATGAGCATATAAACTGCGAGCACACCGCCATGCTGTGACTGCGTCTTTACGAACTTTTCCGGCCAATCGCTTGCTCCGGTTTCATAGGCAAGCAACGCCCCCATGACCGTAGCCCCGATATTGTCAAGGAATTCGTCGTTTTCGAAGCAGCCATCCAGCGCTTTTAGCAGCTTCCTGGAGGCCAAGTTTGATGCCATTGCTCCCGAACCGATGAATAGTCCAACCGTGGAGGATAGGCTGAAGACGAATTCTTCACGCTTGCTGCTCTTGATCTCGAACTCTTCTGCTAGTTCTTCCGCGAGATCCCGTGCGATTTCTCGCATGCGCTCGTCTGTGTCGAGGATGTGGACGAGTCGGCCCCAGATAACGAGAGTATTGTGCAGAATCGATGTTTTCAGCTCGACATTTCTCACTAATTCGGAATCGCGCAGGACGTTAGACACTAGTGAAAGAGCAGCAATTGATCTCATGAGCGGTGGCGCATCATCCATGTTATTTGCTGGGTAGGGTGCGCGTTCCTTCACCGGCACTAGCTTTCCGTAGTAATAGTCCTTGTCTTCGTCGTCATCTGCGTCCTCACTATGCTGGGTGCTCAATTGGTTTTCTGCCGTAGAGGCATCTTTGTCCGCTGTGGGGTCAAGGGTTCGCGCAAATTCTTCCAGGTCGTCGGACTGCAGTATCGACCGATCGTGATCCGACTCGGAGAATATGGGTGCTACCTCCGAGGATACGCCTATATCTACGGTCACCAACTGGCCCACGCGTTGCAGGACGTCTATATCGTTTCTTGTCAACGCTGCATAGTGCGCAATAATCGGAGCATAATAGAGAGGATTTGCCAGAAGGAACTCTTTAAAGTCGTTGGATTCGGTAGCTTGCTTCGCTGCGAACAAGTGAAGGAAGCTAGTCTGTGTGAATTTAACTTGGCCGCGACTGTACGAGAGAATATGTCTTGATTTAAGATTTTCCAGTACCTCGGTGGGGACATCGTCCCATCCGACTTCGTCAAAGAGTTTCTCGAAGGTCGATATGGTGTCGGATTGCGAGATAGACCCGGCACGTTCTCTGACAAATCGTTCAGCCAACGTTGCGAGAATCGCTTCTCGTTCCTTCGAGTCAAGTGAGAATCTCGCGTCGTCGTATGGGTTACCTCTACCCAGAAGAAGACTGACATACGCGTCGAGTAGAGCGGTGTCAGATGCAGTTGCGAGTGTGACTTCTCCCCTTAGGAGAACGTCAAATAAGAGCGCCATCGTCATTGGCGTTCTAGACAAGCATTCCCTGTTGATAATAGAAAATGCACGGTCGGCCAGCTCGTCGGCGCGCGTGGGAGATACTAGGCGAGCGAGCCGTTTTGCATCGGTAAAAGTGACGTGGCCGATGTAGCGCGTCTTCGCGCTCAATCGAGTCGACTCGAGTCTCTTGATGATGTCGAACTCTGCCCCCGGCCTACACCCGATCACGAATCCTTCGACAAAAGACTCGTCAAGGTCGATCACTAATCGCTCAAACATTTTGTGCACATCAGAGCTCAAGTTTTGGGTCGAGACAACGTTATCGATGGCCACAACCACCCGAGGTAGGTCTTCGCCGGGTGCCACGGGAACTTCCATTTCATTTAGCTCACGTCGGATCGCACGGTGGAGTGGGTGGACGCTTTTGCTAAATGTGGAGAAATCTACGATCACGGGGATCAAATTCCCGGATGTCCGTGCTCGCTCGTGAACTAGCCATTCGAGCGCGGACGTGAGTCCAGATGTTTCCTCTCCGATTACGATCATTCCCGAAAGTTCTTTTGCCTCATCCCGGACGTCGCAGCGCACTCGTTGTCCAGGAATATCATCTTCCGCATTTCGGATCAGATCTTCATGCGCAGCAGGCAATAGTACCGGTGGAATAAGCAGGTCATCTAAACCCAGGGCGGCAGTATCTCGGGTGTGGCTGGAAATAATAACTTCGCCTTTGACCCGGTCGGCGATTGCATGTAGAGAAGTTGTATTGAGGCGCACAATGTCGGCGGTTACCTCGGTGCCCCATGCGTCAGTCGCAAGTCTAGTCAGATAACCATTCAAGTCACTGTAGGAGGCCCCAAAAGCAACGGGCTGGATGCAGGTCCCATTGCACTGATCTTGCAAGCGTTTCAAGTCGTCGCGGAGGCACAAAAGGTAATGAAAGTTGTCGGACCGAGGTATCTGCTGCTGAATCCATGACATCAAGTGGCCCAAGTTTGGGTCGTCTGTTGTCGCTCCGGCCCCAAGGAAGAGGAAGGAAGTGGCGGTAGCGGCTGAATTTTGAAGCAGTTGAGCGGATTGGTCCGCGACAATTTTCCCGTAACTCTCCGAGCTGAAAATTACGGATTCAGTTTTGCTCCAAACTCCATGCAAATGCATTACATCGTCAGATCGCAACTGTAGCGCGCTCTGCATGCCTGCTGGATCTGTCCAATCAACTGATTGTCGACCTAGGGCTCTCTCTAGTAACTGGTCGTAGTTGGTCGTTGCAATCGGTGTATTGAGTCGAGCGATTGTTTTAATTAGACGATCATCGGCAACCTGAAGGTCGCCGATGGCCTCGCGCAACCAGGCTTGGTAGTGGCCGTCGGGCAGTTTATTCTTGATCTTCTGAGCCGCCATAATAAAAGCGTCTGCGATGTTTTCGGACTGTTTTAGATCGGACTGGACCCATGAAATCCAGTCGTCGCAGTCGGCGTCGATATTTTCTTTTACATACTCGATTCCAGACTCCAGTAAGCCCTTCCAGGAGGTCCTAGGCTGTGCATCGCGAGACACGGACGCTATAGTGACTCCCGCGCCAGCAATGACTAATGCTCGGCGGTTCGCAACTGCGTCTCTGAGTCGTCCGTATGACATTCCGTGCCTCTCGATGCCCTCAAACAATCTGGTCGGTTTGCCAGACTATACGAGTAGCGCGAGTAGATGCAGGTGAAATGCGCGTTGAGAACTCTGGTGTCATTCGAGTGAATGACATCATGTGCGCGACGGAACCGGTTGGCTTCGATGAGTCTTCGGTGTTGTCCTAGAGTTGACGGTCAGTCAGCGATGCACCATTCATGCATGGCTGCATCACCCCAGTGGCTTCCGTTTCGTCGATGCCGTCGAGAACAATCGTGACTCGTTCTTGCATTAGCCGGTTTCGCGGGACGTATCCGCCGGGCGAGGCTGTTGCATACACGCAGCCTTCAAGTACAAGGGTGGGCCAGCCCTCACTCAAAATCTGTATGGTGTCGACGCTGATGAGAGCGACTACTGACGACCCGTCTACATCAACGGCAAGTGGTACTGGCTCGCAGGGATTCTCGTAGATCAATTCGAGGGCCAACTGAAGGGAATCGCGGGCGACCGTTACTAAGATCGGGACTGATTTTGGCTGCTCGCAGTCCCCCGGCGCAGCGGAGGCGATGCAGGTGAGCGCGCCACGGGATAGTGTTGCTTGCCGCGTCATCTGAGCCTCCTGAAATAATAGCGTGTGGGTTAGGTCACAAGTCGTCGCGTGTGCGTATGCTATCAGCTGCCATCCCGGAACGGCATTGACAGCTAGCCGGGCTAATACACGAGTGTGCGGTCCTGCTGGGTCGGCATCGCTGTACGACATGGCCGTCTCCGATTCTCCGCACCGGCGGTGGAGTGCGGTTGAAGAGGAGGGCATGAGGCGTCCGCGGCGGAGGAGCTGTGGCAGACGTTGTCCGAGAACGAGTTGGCGTTGGGGTGTGTCCGTGGCCCGCAATGCCAGTGGGTGGATCTGATGACGGCCGGGGAGGGACCAAGCACACACAGCTGACTGTGGCTCACGGTGCCGAGACTGCCCCACCCCGGTCACCACGCCTCTGCTGCGGCCGGTTGGTCGGTGTGTGATCTCGACGCAGCACCCGACAACGAATTGGCTTCGTCAGGGCGGTTAGTATTTCGAGGTGGTGCTGGAAGCAGACACCTGGCGCCTCGGTGGGGGTGAGCTGGAGGTGCGGTTCTGGCGCGAGCCGCTCAGCGAGACGTGTGCGGCAGCCACCGATGCCGGCTTCGTGATCCGGCAGGTCATCGAGCCTCGTCCCGCGGAAAGCATGCGCGAGGCGTGGCCGGACGACCACGCGCAGCTGCTGCAGCGCCTCGGATTCTTGATGCTCGATCTCCTGCGGCTGCCTGAGGCGGGCAACCCGGCTTAGCTTAGCGGTGGGCTGCCTTGTCATCGGCTGCGCTATCGCGGAGCGCCGTCTCGTTGCCGGAATCATCAGCGGGATGAATTCTGCCGACAGTGCACCGGCGCCAGCCGTCCCCAAGCGGATCCCTAGCTGCAGGGATCGAGCGGGGGCAAAGGCGGACAGGACTGTCGGGCGGCGAGTCTGTGTGGCCGGTGGAGCGTTGCGGCAATATCGGGTCAGATGGCGGGAAGCGCCTGGACCAAGGCATTGAGCAGGTCGAGGTCGTACCTATCGGCCCGTGGGCTCGGAGCGCTGTTGCGTCGAGCCGATCGGGGAAGCTATGGACAACGCGACCGGGGTCGAGGCTGTCGAGGGCTGTGGACCATGCGGCAAGCGGATCGGCCAGTCGCGCGTGCAGATCGAAATGTCGACGACGACGGGTGGGGTCACCGTTGCTTGTCGTATCAGCTGTGCGGATTCGGGAATGCACAGCAGCACTACGTCGGTGAAGCCGAGACGACGCTGCGCCGACGGCGGCCAGGCACCAGCTGTAATGCAATTTCAGCGGATCGCTGTCACATACCGCGGTGCCGGTCTTACGCTCGTGTTCTGACCCAGCGGTCAAGTCCATGGGGTTGGTGTACGAGTTCGTCGCGTGACTCTTCGTTGGTGAGTCAGGCAGTCA
>NZ_LTCZ01000297.1:0-4584 GCF_001583455.1 Rhodococcus sp. LB1
AGGCTGCTGCCGTCAAACGGGCGCCGTCCGAGGTGTCGCCCGCGAAGAAGGCTGGTGCCAAGGCGCCGGCGAAGAAAGCTGCTGCTAAGGCACCTGCGAAAAAGGCTGCGGCCGCCAAACCCGCCCGGTCCGGGACGACGCCCGCCAAGCGAGGCACCGAGGCAATCGCCAAACGGGCGCCGTCCGAGACGTTGCCCGTGAATGAGGTTGCGGCCGCCAATGCACCCGTGAAGAAGGCTGCTGCAGGCGCCGGCGAAGAAGGCTGCTGCTAGGGCGCCGGCGAAGAAGGCTTCGGCCGCCAAACCGGCCCGGTCCGGGACGCCCGCCAAGAGAGGCGGCGAGGCAGCTGGGGTTCCCCCCGAATAGTGACCATCGATCCAACGAGGCCTTCCGGTCCAGGCATCTCGGTCCATTGTTCGGGAAATGTTCCGTCCCAATCGAATCCAGGTGAACTCGATGCTGGAAATCCGGGAAAGCGGTTGACAGAATCGTCTGAGGTCGACCAGGATTCCGTGATCTACCATCCATCGGGTCGTCATCTGGATCGGGTGAACTGAGCCTTGAGAGGTTCTTCCACCCGTGCCCCGGGCGGTACCGGTCTGCGCGAAAGGGCTCCGGCGAGGTGGATGGTTATTGACTCAGGCTGCCTGAGTCTGAATCGTGTCGGTGAGGACCAAACCCGTGACAATCCCGAACTCTGCCCCGGCGAGTAGCAGCCACCACATCGGGTCTGTCTCGGAGAGCGCCGCGTCCGACGTCCTGGAATTCGGATTCAACAGCTAGCCACGCATGGCGAGGCCGCGGTCTAAGCGTCCGCACTCGACCACGTGATCGCACCCGTTCTCGGTGAGCTCGGGCGGTGGCAGATTTTCGATCCCGCACTCGCATCGGAGAAGGCAGTCCGCTCCCGCCAAGACCCTCCAAGCCCACTGCAACAGCCCGAAAGAGCAACTCTGGGAAGTCTTCGTTGGTGTCCGTGGCGTGGGGAATGCCATGGTGCTCGGCGAGGAGGATTTCATGCCGTTGATCGGGCGGGTGTGCGCTTCGAGCAGATGGCGCAGATCATATTCACCAGCGGCTACCAGGAAGCGGCCTTTTGAGAAATATCGGGACTTGGCCGATTTCCCGAACGGCTGAAACGAAGAACCGAATTTTTTTGGCTCGCAATTGGATGGCTGTCTGGTTCAGGCCTCGTAACGCGCAGATACGCGTTCCTTCCTGATAGCTACGGCTCGATATGGCTGATCCGGATTGGAGCGACGCGGCCTGATGTATACCGCCGGACCTGAAAGGTAATTCTACTGGCTGTCGTCGCTGAGGCCTACCAATGTTGTTAACGGCCAAAGTAAGTCGCGTTCTTTCTGCCTGAAGCTCGGGTTTGTCGTGAGTGGGGACCCCAGGGGGATCGTGTTGATATGCTCAGATCGGCGATGGTCTGGGGACGGTGAAATGTCAGTTCGGGTGAGCTTCCTGATTACCGGGAGGAGCCGCGTGCCGTTACTGTGTGCATTCGACGGTTGCCCGGCGAAGAAGGAGACACATGGCGGTATCACCGAGGGGTTCTGAAGGTTCGGCGAAGAAGACAACCAAGGAGATTCGTGAGTGGGCGATCGGGGAGGGCCACGAGGTGTCATCCCGCGGCCGGATTTCGGCCGAGATCGAGCAGGCCTTCCATGTCGCTCAGGCGAAGAAGGTTCAGGCAAAGACGGTGCCGGTAAAGAAGACGGCCGCGACAACGACGGCCGGAAAGAAATTAGTCGCGAAGAAGGCTCAGGTGACGAGGGCGGCGGCGAGTACGGCTCCGGTGACGAAGGCAGCCGCGACGAAGACAGCTGCGACGAAGGCAGCTGCGAAGAAGACAGTCGCGAAAAACGCGGCTGCGGAGAAAACGGACGTGAAGAAGCCGGTCGCAGCGAAGGTGCCGGTGGCGAGGGCAGTGGTGAGTAGGGCTCCGGCGAAGAAGTTGTCCAGGGAGATTCGTGAGTGGGCGATCGGGGTGGGTCACGAGGTGTCATCCCGCGGCCGGATTTCGGCCGAGATCGAGCAGGCCTTCCATGACGCTCAGGCGAAGAAGATTCAGGCAAAGACGGCGCCGGTAAGGAAGACGGCCGCGACGAAAACGGCCGGGAAGAAAACGGTCGCGACGAAGGTGGCTGCGGAGAAAACGGCCGTGAAAAAGAAGGGCACAGCGAAGGTGCCAGTGAAGAGGGCAGCGGTGAGAAAGTCTCCGGCGAAGAAGTCGCCGAAGGAGATTCGTGAGTGGGCGATCGGGGTGGGCCACGAAGTGTCATCCCGCGGCCGGATTCCGGCTGAGCTCGAGCGAGCCTTCCATGACGCTCAGGTTGAGATGCCGGTGGCGTGAGTTGCAAGATTGCCCTGGTGCAACTCGTGGCCATGCTGTCATGAAGGCTATCGGCCTGTGGGAATCGAGATCTTCGGCGCCATATGGTGGGCGGTTGTCCGGCGCCAGCGGCGCCGGCTATCGGGTGCGAGGTCTCCCGCCGGGCACCTGACTTGGCGATTCCCACTCAGGAGTGGATTGGGTGCAGGCAGCCCCAATTCAGGGCAAGCCTGAGCGTGGTGCGCGTGGCGCTTCGGGTGCGGCGGGAGACTCTCATGCCGCGGTGGGGCGAGTGGGCGCCGGCGCATCGGGACAATCGCGAACGCTGACGGACGCCGAGCCTTCGCGGACACCGACGAGGTGACCGTCGATCCCGCCCCTGCCGGTCCGGCCGGGGCGGGACCCACCGGCGAGAACTCTGAGGGGAAATCGACGGCTCGCCCACAAGCCGCCGGGGCTGAGCTGCCTCGGCGGACAGGAAGGGGCCGGTCCACTCGAGAAGGGCAGGGCAGTGTCGAGCGGCTCGTTGACCGCGAACTCGGTCCATTCGTCGACGGCATCGACTACGTCGTAGCGTTGTTGCAGGACGATCCCGGTCTCAGTTTCGACGACGAGGCGCCACGCCGCTAGTTCCCGGCGCACGGTCGTGGCTACATCCTCGGGTGCGCAGGGTAACTCGCCCCGGGATGGCACAGCCCGATGATTCCGCCGCCCGGACGGTCCCTGGGTCCGGGAGGCCGGAGTCGTCATGGACCTGCAAGTTGTAGCCACGACGCACTAGCTAACGCCCCTTCCTGACCGTCCGTGTCCGCGTTCACAACGCCACGACCGACTATTGCGGAATGCGATTGAGGAGGCGGCGTCCGGCCGCGGACCCCGCCTCCGACGACAAGTGAGCTCAGCGGACACCTGAACAGGGCGGTGGAAATCAGGACTCGAGTAGTTCGGACACGGTGACGAACCGATATCCCTCCGCCGTGAGTCCGGCGAGGACGTCTGGGACGGCGTCGAGCGACGCTTGACGCGAGGGAAACATGACGTGCATGAGGATGATTGAACCGGGGCGGGTCTGCGCCAGAGTCGCGGCTACGATTCCAGCGGTGTCGGCGGTGGCCGCGGAGTCCGGTTCGACGTCCCACATGACGGTGGTCCGATCGTGCTCGGCGAGATAGTGGGGAAGCCCGAGGAGTTTCTTACCGTACGGCGGGCGGACGGTGATCGGACCGGTGTAGCCGGTGGCCCGGATCGCCTCGTCCGTCCGTTCGATTTCATCCCGCACGGTGTCGGCAGAGACGAAGACCATTCGACGGTGGGTGTCGGTGTGGTTGCCCAGTTCGTGTCCGGCATCAGCGATCCGCCGGCCGTGTTCCGGGTTCGCGCGCAGGTCGGTGCCGTTGAGGTAGAACGTTGCTCGGATGCCGGCCTCGTTCAGTAGCCGCAGCACCTCGGGTGTTCTGCTGGTCGGCCCGTCGTCAAAGGTGAGAGCGACGACCTTTTCGTCCGTGTCGACCCGAGTCCTCCGACGGGTTTTCTGGCGAGTGGTCACCAGCGCTCCTGTTCATCCGTCGCTGCCTGGGACTCGGCCACAGTAACAGGCCCCTGCTGCTCGGTGGTCGGGTGAGACAACCGGATTCGCCTGTCGTTTCGCCACGATGCGGAGAGCTGCAGGGCCGACGGGAGCGGGTCTCCGATCCCGCGGTTCTGCCGTAAGGAGCCCATTACCGCCCCGCTGATGAGCAGTCTATGTGTGAAGCCGAGGGGGAGACCCCGAAGCAATGCGCCCACTGGGAGTTGAAGAAGCGAATGCCCGCCGAGCGGCTGTCGAGACAGAAACCGGAGGCATCAACCCCGAGAAGGGGTGACGCCTCCGGCTCATCCTGTGTATCCGAGTGTCGCCGAATCTCATCCATTCTTGCCCACGAACTAGACAGGCTGCCCTTGTTCGAGCGGCCCTCGGCACTGCGATCAGACGGACGGGGGACAGGTCGTCACCCGTGGTGAAAACCGCACTCCGTAGTAGTCGGAGGGAGCCACTCGTGGATCGGCTTGCCACCCGCACCCGGGGCCGCGGACAGCTCGCCGGCCAGCTCGAGCGCCCGCTCGTGGGTCTCGACGTCGATCACCATCCAGCCGGCGATCAGGTCCTTGGTCTCCGCGAACGGGCCGTCGGTGACCGGCGGCCGCCCCTCGCCGTCGTATCGGACGAACGTGCCCTCCGCGGAAAGTGCCTGACTGTCGACGAA
>NZ_LTCZ01000298.1:0-576 GCF_001583455.1 Rhodococcus sp. LB1
GACTTGATCTACCAGACCGCGGACGGTTACATCACCGTCGCCACCAACAGCAACGGCGAATGGCAGAGCATGTCCAAGGCACTCGGTCACCCCGAGTGGATCGAGGACGAGCGCTTCTCCACCCCGGTGGGTCGGTCGAAGCACATCAACGAGCGTTTGGAACTCATCCAATCTGTGCTGCTGGACAAGAGCTCTGCCGAGTGGTTGGCGCTGCTCGACGAGTTCGACGTACCGGCCGCACCGATCCTCACACGGGCCGAGGTCATCGAACACCCGCAGATCAAGGCCTCCGAGATCATCGTCGAATCCGAACACCCCGCAGCCGGGCGTCTGCGGCAGGCACGAGTGGCGGCCCGGTTCCTGGGCACCGTCCCCGATGCCCCCAAGGGCGCACCGCTACTCGGGCAGCACAACGCCGAGATCCTCGCGGAAATCGGCTACAGCAACGACGAAATCGCTTCGCTCGCTGCACAGAACATCATCGGAACCGAGCAGGACGCCACCGCCGGCGCCCTAGCCTGAAGGGAAGTGCTGGACAGTGTCCACAGTATTGGTCGTCGGTGCCGACAAGGGCAT
>NZ_LTCZ01000298.1:593-813 GCF_001583455.1 Rhodococcus sp. LB1
ACATCGCAGGAATCGGTCGAGGCGCTCGCGTCACGGCTCGCCGCAGCGGGTACCACACTGGACGCCCTGGTCCATGTTGCCGGGGTCATGTGGCTCGACGAACTGGGAACGATCGACTACGACCTGGTCCGCAAACAGATCGAGATCAACACCCTCGGACCGCTGCGGACCGTGGAGGCACTGCGGTCGCTCCTGCAGCCCGGCGCGAAGGTCGGCATCG
>NZ_LTCZ01000299.1:0-1485 GCF_001583455.1 Rhodococcus sp. LB1
AAGGTGCTCGTCGCGAACCGCGGTGAGATTGCAGTGCGGGTGATCCGGGCCGCAGCCGATGCCGGCCTGGCCAGCGTCGCCGTCTACGCCGAACCCGACGCCGACGCCCCGTTCGTGCGCCTGGCCGACGAAGCATTCGCCCTCGGCGGGCAGACCTCCGCCGAGTCCTACCTGGTGTTCGACAAAATTTTGGACGCCGCCCGCAAGTCCGGCGCCGACGCCATCCACCCCGGCTACGGCTTCCTCTCCGAAAACGCCGACTTCGCCCAGGCCGTGATCGACGCCGGCCTGATCTGGATCGGCCCCTCCCCGCAATCGATCCGCGACCTCGGCGACAAGGTCACCGCCCGGCACATCGCCGAAAAGGCCAAGGCCCCGATGGCCGCCGGCACCAAGGACCCGGTCAAAAACGCCGACGAGGTCGTCGCCTTCGCCCAGGAATACGGGGTCCCCGTCGCCATCAAGGCCGCGTTCGGCGGCGGCGGCCGCGGCATGAAGGTCGCCCACACCATCGAGGAAATCCCCGAACTGTTCGACTCCGCCACCCGCGAGGCCGTCGCCGCGTTCGGCCGCGGCGAATGCTTCGTCGAACAGTATCTGGACAAGGCCCGCCACGTCGAAGCCCAGGTCATCGCCGACCAGCACGGCAACGTCATCGTCGCCGGCACCCGCGACTGCTCCCTGCAACGCCGCTTCCAGAAACTCGTCGAGGAGGCCCCCGCCCCGTTCCTCACCGACGACCAACGCCACCGCATCCACACCTCCGCCAAGGCCATCTGCAAGGAGGCCGGCTACTACGGCGCCGGCACCGTCGAATACCTGGTCCAGGGCGACACCGTCTCCTTCCTCGAGGTCAACACCCGCCTGCAGGTCGAACACCCCGTCACCGAGGAAACCGCCGGCCTCGACCTGGTCCTGCAGCAGTTCAAGATCGCCAACGGCGAACACCTCGACCTCACCGAGGACCCCACCCCCCGCGGGCACTCCTTCGAATTCCGCATCAACGGCGAGGACGCCGGCCGCGGCTTCCTGCCCGCCCCCGGCCCGGTCACCAAGTTCGTCCCGCCCACCGGCCCCGGTGTGCGGATGGACTCCGGCGTCGAAACCGGCTCGGTGATCGGCGGCCAGTTCGACTCCATGCTCGCCAAGCTCATCGTCACCGGCGCCACCCGCGACGAGGCCCTGGCCCGCGCCCGCCGCGCCCTCGCCGAATTCCAGGTCGAAGGACTGGCCACGGTCATCCCGTTCCACCGGGCCATCGTCTCCGACCCCGCCTTCATCGGCGACGGCACCTCCTTCGACGTCTACACCAAGTGGATCGAAACCGAATGGGACAACCAGGTCGAACCGTTCACCGGTAACCAGCCGATCGACGAGGACGAGACCGGGCCCCGGCAGAACGTCGTCGTCGAGGTCGGCGGCCGCCGCGTCGAGGTGTCCCTGCCCGGACAGTTCACCCTCGGCACCGGCGCCGGTGCCGAGGGT
>NZ_LTCZ01000300.1:0-1198 GCF_001583455.1 Rhodococcus sp. LB1
ATTCGATCTGTCGGAACCCGGCACCATCCTCTTCACGGCCGAGCGAGCCTTCCACGGCCGCCATCTCACCGCATTCTGTCTGTCACTACGCGAGCGGGACAACCGATCGACCTTTCTCGCAGAACCGTCCGCCTACATGAGCCGCTGCGGTCTCACCACCGACGAGCAACAGCTGGTCAATGACCGCAACTGGACCGAGTTGCTGCGCCGCGGCGCCCACCTGCAATCCGTCCTCAAACTCGCAGCAACCTACGGCGGAAATCTCTTCGACATCGGCGCCCACAACGTCGGCAGCAGCATCGATCAACTCGTCGAATCGTGCCCACGCACGGTCTCGCGTCTCCCGAAGGAACTCTGATGGCGCGCATCGTCGGCGGGATGGGGATCTCGCATACCCCGTCCATGGGAATCGAGTACGACCGCGCTCACGGCGGGAATGACCACTTTCCCACGCATTGGCAACCCTGGTTCGACGGCACCCGGCCCGCACGCGACCTGCTGGCAGAGCTCGCACCGGACCACATGGTCGTGGTCTACAACGACCACCTCAACTACTTCACCCTCGACAACTACCCCACTCTGGCGATCGGGATCGGCGACGAATTCCGGCAGATGGACGAAGGCTGGGGACCCCGGGAACTGCCGCCTTTGCCGGGCAACCACGAATGGGGCATCCACCTGTCGCAACACCTCATCGACAACGACTTCGACCTCACGGTCTGCCAGGACCTCGGAATCGACCACGGCATCTTCTCCTGGCTGCCCTACGTCGTCGACCTCCCCTTCCCCATTCCCGTCACCCCCATCGCAGTCAACATGATCCGTGAACCGCTGCCGCGGCCGCAGCGCATGGCCGCACTCGGTAGCGCACTGCGACGCGCAATCGAAGGTTTCCCCTCCGACCAGCGCGTGCTGGTCGTCGCCACCGGCGGCATGAGCCACCAGATCAGCGGGGCACGATTCGGAATCGCCAACGCCGATCTCGACCGCTGGTTCCTCGACAAACTGCCGCGCAACCTCGACGAACTCATGAAAATCGACATCACCGAATACATGGCCCTTGGCGGCACCGAAGCCGCTGAACTCACGCTCTGGTTCGCCATGCGAGCCGCCCTCTCCGACGCCGCGCAAGTCCAGTACTCCTTTTCCACCTTCCCCCAGATCACCGGGTGCGGCGTCCTCGTCATGACCGAGCCCG
>NZ_LTCZ01000301.1:0-114002 GCF_001583455.1 Rhodococcus sp. LB1
GCACCCTGCACCTTGTCGGACACGGTGGACATCGCCTTATCGGTCACGGTGCCAAGCAGGCCCTGCGCCGCCTTCTTCAGCGGTGACACCGATGCGGCCTCACCGGACGCACCGGACACGTTCTGGCGCAGCTTCTTCGCTGCACTGTCGAGATTCGAGGTCATCGCTGATCACTTCCGGGTGCGTCGTCGTACGGGTACAGAATCGGTCGTCGCCTTCGCGCGCGTCCTGCGGGCCCTGGCTCGGGCCAGATCGTCTTCCTCGTCGTCGTTGTTCGTCGACGACCGGGACCGTGACCGGTTGGGCCGGGAACCACCGCTGCTCGAGGTGCGGCGGCGCGGGGCCCGGCGCTTGCGGGCGCGGGGTGACTCCTCCTCGGCTTCGTCCTCCTCGGCGGTCTCGTCCTCCGTGTACTCGTCGTCGTAGTCGTCCTCGGGCTCCTCATGACGCCTACGCTTCGCCCCCTTCCCGCCCGCGGCCTCGTCACCGCCCGATTGCAACCGGGAGTTGAGTGAGTCGATGCGATGGCTGGCCGCGGTCACCGCGGCCGTCTTCGCCGCGTTCATCAACTCCTTCCGGACCGCCCCGCCGAGCTTGGCGACCTCGGGCGAATCCGCGAGCAGCTTGCCGGCCTGACCGAGCACACCCAGTGAGCCAGAAGGAAACCGACTGGATGCTCCGGCGCCCGCGAGCATCAGCGCCAACTTCATCTTGTGCGTGCGGCCCAGCATGTACCCGGCACCCACGGCCAACGCCATCTGACCTTTGCCTGTCATCGCCCAACCCCTTGTTGTCGAGTAGATGTGGTGCACCTCGGCGCCGGCGTCGGCGAAAAGGGTGGGGCCGTGGCCGGTGGGTGGTGCCTTCGTTCCCGCCGACTACCCCGCGTCGGCGACGCTCAATCCGAGCGAAGCCCTCGAGTTCCGTGAGGGCGGAGGCGAACTCGTCGTCATGTTCGGCGAGCAGTTCGTTCGTCACCGTCACGATCGAACAGGACCGCACCGAATGACCGCGGGGTCTGCGGCCTTCGGGGATACCCGCGTATCGCAGTTGTCTGCGGGTACCCGCTGAGTACGCTGCCCGCGCCGCGAAGGCGGACCGGGCAGCCAGCCCCGCTCCGGCCGCCGAACCCCTTCGGCCGGCGGGGCGCCCCGCCGCGCCCGGACCGAGGTCGAGTGCTCGCCCACCCCGCCTCGGCCGTGCGCGGCCCCCACCTCCGCAACCTCGTGGATCACGCAAATACACACGAGAAACAAATGCGCCGAGTAATTTGATTGCCACCCGTTCCGCCGTCGATTGCCCAGAACATGATGGGCGGTTGTTAATTTGCCGAGAACATTATGGGCGGTTGTTAATTTGTCCAGAACATTATGGGCGGTTGTTAATTTCATTATGTGAGAACTTCGGTTTCTTGCGAAACATTCCACGCCCCCGAGCGCGATATGCACCGTATGCGGGGATCGACGATCCCGTGGATTCATCACCAGGAGAGGAGTGAATTCTGATGGGTTCGGCATCGGCCTGAGCTGATCGACCGGCGAATCCGGCCAGCGGTGGCCCGGCTCACCTGGGGGTGGCCGGTCCACCGCCCTGATCAGCACGATCACCGGCCAGGTCGCCGCCTACCCCTACCGCCGTCCTCGGCCGGGATGTGAGCTCGGCCTACGGGGTGCCCGGTCGGCAGGCGACCGCGCAGTCGAGTCGATATCGTCACCCCGAAAATTGGGGAGCCTAACCCGGAATAACTTTCGTGAAGCGCGGTTCGAGAATGTGGGTCGCCGCGAGATAAGCGCGGCTCGAGGATGGGGGCGCTTCGCAGTATGTGCGAATGTTTTTGCCGACACCGGATATCCGAGTGTCCCGTGTCTGCATTTTCATCACCGCGCACGGGAGTGATGGGTTTCGGAAATTCCCGGCGCGCAGGATGCGCAACGGGCACCCCACGGAGGTGACGCGGATGAACACCGGATACGGCGTCGTCATCAGCATTGTTGGCCAGTGCGGCTTGCCCGAAACCACGCCCCGGTACGCCCGTGGATCGGCTGGGGCCGCGGCGTGGGGCATCGGGACCGTGGAGATCTCCGCCTGGACGTGTCACCGCCGCCGATTCCGCGGCTCGGGAGCCTTCTCGTGAAACGAATGCGGCGGCCGGTGCGACATAGCTATTCATTGAAAGGTGTTGTGCAAGAATGAAACCGATCAGTCGTGACTGAATTGTTCGAACCGTACCGGGCGCCGGAGGGCGCCGCACAATCCGGGTTCCCCGAAGAGGTGACCCGATCCGAGACGGGATCGTTCCCGGGCGCGGCGATGTCGGCGCAGCTGGTCGCCGCGTTGGAATGCGCGCCCGCCCCGGTGGCGCTGTGGGAGTTCGGCTCGGGCCGTCTCCGCTATCTGAACCCAGCCGGAGCCGCCCTGGTGGGGTTCCCGAAGGGCGGCGAGGTGTCCGCGCGCAGGGCTGCCGATGTCTGCACCGCCAGCGCGGTGGCGCAGGCACCGGAGGTCTCGGCCGCCCTGACCGGACGGGGTCGGTGGTGCGGGCCGACGGAGTTGCGGCATTTGCGCACCGGTGCGCCGATCCCGGTGGTCCTGTCGGTCTTCGTCACCGAGCGCGACGAGGACGGGCGCCCGCTGCTGATCGGGGTAATCAGCCGTGAGCCGTCCACCGCGGGTGAGCAGGAGCAATCGCTGCTCGCCGCCCTAGCGGAAGCCGACCGCCGGTGCCGGGAACAACACGTACTCGCCGAACTGAGCCGGCTCGCGGTCACCGCCGACCTCGACATTCTCCTGACCGCCGCGACCGCGGAGCTCACCGCACTGATGGGGGTGCGGTGCGCGGCGGTGGCCCGGGTGCCGGACACCGCCGGGGCGGCGCTGACGGTACTCGGCTACCACGGGCCCGGGCCGCGCCCGACCACCGTCGCCGCCGGCCACGGCTCGCTGACCGGGTACGTGGCCACCGAGGCGGTGGTGGTCTGCTGCCCGGACCGCGCCCGTGAGCGCCGGTTCGCCACCGCGGACATGGCCGCGCACGGGCTGGGTGGCGGCATCGGTGTGCCGATCGGGCACGACCCGATCTGGGGGGTGCTGACCGCCCATTTCGCCCGACCGCGCCCCACCCTGGAGCATGAGGTGGCGTTTGTGTCCGCGGTGGCCGCGGTGCTGTCGACCGCGCTCGAGCGAATCGAGGCGGAGGAGCGATTGCGGCATCGCAGCCTGCACGACCCGCTCACCGGGTTACCGAACCGCACCCTGGCCCTGGAGCGTCTCAATGCCGCCCTCGACCGAGCGGCACGCACCGGCGGCCGGGTGGCGGTGCTGGTGATCGACCTCGACAACTTCCGACACCTCAACGCCCGATTGGGGCACGCCGGTGGCGACGCCGCCCTGATCCGACTCGCCGATCGCCTGCGGTCCGTGGTCCGGCCGACCGACACCGTGGCGCGCCTGGGCGGCGACGAATTCCTGATCCTGTGCCCGGCCGTCACCGGTCCCGCGGACGTGATTGCGATCGCCGACCGGATCGCCACCGTGGACCCGCACCCGGGGGACGGGCCGATCACTGCGAGTATCGGTATCGCCGTCACCGGTGCCGCCGTCTCCCCGCACGAGCTGATTCATCACGCCGACCGGGCGATGTACCGGGCCAAGGCCACCGGACCCGGCCAATATGCACTGCACCATCCCGATACCCACGGAACGGGCCTCTGAACCGCGCACACAACGCGAGAACTCCGGGGACAAGCGTGGTCGGGCTTACCGCACTACACTCAGGGTCGCGTAGAGCTGGGTGGCTGGGCATATGCCTAGTCTTCCCTGGTTGTGGGCCGCGAGCCGCGCCACATCGCGCCTGCCGTTCAGTTACTGCCCTTTGATGTCCTCATTCGAACGCGCGTCGGCAGCGGTCGATCATGTCCTCGGCGCGGCGCCGGAAATCGGTCACCTCCACCCCGTCGAGGAGTTCGCCGAGGACGTCGAGCTCGGTGAGCCACCAGCCCATCTCTTCGATTCCGTCCTGGCGGCGGGGGCAATCGTGGCTGAACTGCAAAACCGTCCGCGAGTGCCCGTCGCCGGTGATCTCCCACCGCAGCACGCTCTCCCCGCAGGTGAACTCGAGCAGGCTGGGCGGCCGGACCCGGCACGCCATGCCCGTGCCTCCGCACGCGGGATGCAGCAGGCGGAGCACCCGCCACACCTCGTCGCAGTCGTGGTGCAGACGGCGCTCGAGATGCAGCCGGTAGCGCCCGTTCTCGTCGACAGTCACGATATCGGTCATCGGCGGACATCCTCCGGCGCCCCGACCTTCGGATCAACGTGGTCTTTCGCGGCGCTTACCCCGGTACGCTGGCGCGCAACCGAGCACCGGCCCGTTCACTGGCCGGACGGTGACCGGCCGGAGGGTGTGACCGTGGGGTGTGATCGTCCGGGACGATCGCCCACGAGAAGGCTGACCGCGTTGCTTCCTCCTTCGATTCACGTTGGGGGGAACGCGAGGCGGACGACCGCGCATCGGATGTTCGCGGCCGCCCGGGCAGCTGAATTTGCCGTTACCCGGGGCAGGAGCCATTAACAATGGCGAACCGACCGTTCGGCACAATGTCAGCCTCGGTATTTCTATCCTGGCGACCTGGAGCAACAGCCGCGCTTCTCGGTAGCGTCAACGACGACAAGAAGCCCTCTCGACTGACGATTCACAGGGATCATCGCTACGGCCCCGCCGACCGAGCTGCCGTAGCGCCGGTTTTGATCGACACTGGAGCGGGGTACGTGGTGATTGGGGGTGAGCGGGTTTGCTTGAGGTGGTGATACTGTGCCTGATACCTACGCCGACGTCGTCGAGCGGTTGTGCGGTGAATTCGATGGTCGGGTGCCGCTCTCGACGGTCACACAGATCGTGCGACAGTGCTACCGCGAAGCGAGTTGCTCTGACTCGCTTGCCAACCCGAATCCACCCGGACTCGAAGGCCTCGCGCGAAAACGACTGCTGACCCTTTCGACATCCGGCGGGAAGACCGGCAGCGGAGACGACACACCCTGACGCGAACCGGACAGTGAGCTGGGCGGGGCCGGGCGATGCCGGTCAAAAACCCGCGTCACCGTCCGCCGGGCCCGTAGGGCTTCGACGAAACATGCCGCCCAGTCCACCGAAAGCAACGCCCCCGCCGTGTCTGCGGCGACGGTGCTCCTGGCCCGCGGGTTGCTTCCCCGGCTCGCCCAGCACGGTGGGTACCCAAATGTTGCCGGGGCCATCAGTCCACCCGTCCCCCTTTCATGGAGGTGAGTGCGGTGATCAATCTGTACTACCCGCTGGTCATCGTCCTGTACGTCATCTCTGCCTTGTGGCAGGGCAATCTCGGCCACTGGTGAGCATTCATCCAGGACCACCCCGCCTTAAGGCACCGCAGCCCCCGAGCGGATCCGGATGCTGCTCGACGCCCTGTTTTGGCTCGACGACATGCTCGATAACAACCTGTGAGACCGCCAAAAACTCTGTGGCTCGGTGACGGAGCCGCCTGGACCGACACCGTGCGGGCAGGGACCTCTGCGTCCCGGGGACCCATGTCCTCGGGCACGGACTGCCCCCACGATCGGATCGCGGCCTCGTCGTCATGCCCCCGGCGACCTCTCCTGTCCGGGCCCTGCCACCGACAAATCGTCAGCGCCCGACTCCAGGGGGGCAGTCGGTGCATCCGGTCCTCAGCCCGACCTCGTCGAGGCGCCGCTCCCCCAGCCGGGAACCGGCGGTCCCTCACCGCCGCAACGGCCCGTGCGCGGCGGGGCGGGTACCGAGCCGACAGACGACAGAACCGGAAAACTGTTCGGGGCTCGGCATTCGAGGTGCAGCAGGTCGGCGACGAGCTCGTCAGTTCGGTCGGCGATGATCTCGGATTGCGGGCGACGGCCGATCCCGAGCCCGGAAATGACCAGGACACGATTGCAGCGCTGACCCTCGATTCCCAACGACCAGCCGAAATGATGGTTCCAGGCGATCAGGATGTCGCGTCCGCTGTAGTACCGGAACTGCCTCGACACCACGACCACCGCCTCGAAACTGATCTCGTCCCATCGGCGGATCCTGTCGGCATTTTAGTGCCCGCGCCACCGCGAACACGTATGCAGTGACCTCGGAGGCTTCGCCGACGCCGGCGCCGTGCTTCACCGTGAACACTTTTCTCCCTCGCGGATCATCGACCCGTCCGCGGTGACTCGAAACTACTCCGCCAGTGCTGGTCAGGACAGAGATCGTAAGCGATTCCGTCATTCGACGGGAACGTGCGCGCTGCGTCGCTGCTCGGCATCGTCGGCGCCGGCGGCATCGGGCATGGAACTCACCCAGCAACTCCGGCTCTTCGAATACGGCAATTCCTCACCATCGTCCTGGTCGTCCTGGTGGTCGTGGTTGCGCTCGACGGCGCCGCCTCTTACCTCAGAAAGAAACTCATATGACCGTCACCGACATCGAGATTCTCCCCAACCTCCGCGACCTCGGCGGACCCCGCCGCCGACGGGCGTGTGACCCGGCCCGGAGTGCTCTACCGCAGCGCTTTGCCCGCGCCTGGTGACACCCGCCCCACCACGGTCGACCACTGGCCGGCCCGCACCGTCATCGACCTCCGCAGTCCCCGAGAGTTCGCCGCCCGCGCACACCCGCTGCAGTCGGACGACACAGCTGTCCACCAGATCTCCCTGCTGTCCGACGCCGAGGTCATCGCACCGAACCAGGGTGCCCGGCTCACCGACATCTATCAGGGAATTCTGAGCAACGCTGGGGAGCGACTCGTAGAGGTCCTGCAGGTCGCAGCGACCTCGCCGGGCCCGGTGCTGCTGCACTGTGCGGCGGGCAAGAACCGCACCGGTGTCACGGTGGCCCTGTTGCTGCGCACGGCCGGCGTTGCCCCTGACCATATCGTCACCGATTACCTGACGACCAACGAGCACATGCCGGCCGTCCTAGCCCGCATCACTCGCTTCGCTCCCGAACTCGGTCAGACCCATCCCAGCGATCGCGATCTCCCAGGCGCCGTACCGGACGCCATCGAGGGTGTTCTGGCTCGATGGGACGCCCAGCCGGGCGGAGTGCACGCGTGGCTGCGAGCGCACGGTGCCACCGACGAATCGATCCATACCTGGACGGACCGGTTCACCACGAGCGCGTGAGAAGGCGCCCCGCGGGCTCCTTCGAGGGTGCACCGGACAATCACCGCCTCAGCCGCCATCGTATGCCCGTGGTCTCCGTTTGGGCCAGGGCCCCGCGACACAACCCGCCATGCTGTCACGTTCTCTCTTCGCGCTGTCAGTGACCTTCATGTCGTGTTGCCATGACCCAAGCGGCGATTTGGGGGCGTGAGGTGAACCCGAGCTTCGCGAGAAGGTGTTCGACGTGTCCTTGCGCTGTACGTGGTGAGATCGTCAGACGGGTGGCGATCTCCCGGTTCGTCAGCCCCTCGGCGACCAGTTCGGCAACCTCGAGCTCCCGCTTGGTCGGCGCTGCGGAAGATGGGCGATCCTGCGGGGATGGTTCCGGCGCCTGTTCGCCGAGTGCATAGGCCACGGCAGCGGCAACTCCGAGTGCGCTTCCTTTTCGGTAAGCTGCGATGAACTTCTGCTCACTCAATACTTTACGAGTCTCGCGTTCACACCTGTCCTGGTAGTCGCGAAGGGCCGGAATGAACACAATCGGGCTTCCGACCGACTGGCTGAGCTGCTGCGCCGCGGCAGATAACACCACTGCGCGTTCGAAGTTCTGTTCCTCGGCCGCGACCCAGCCCAGTGCTTGCAGGCACATGCTGGCGTTGAGGCGGTCGTTGATGTTGCGTCCGACATCGAGTGCCTGCCGCAGAAGTTGGTTCGCGCGGGTGCCGTCGCCGTGTCGCCATACCGCGACTGCAAGGGCCCAGAGCGTGTACGAGCGGTAGACGGTCTCACCGCGAACCTCGGCGATGGCGAGTCCGCGCTCGTAGCATTCGATGGCGCGCTCAGTGTCATCGAGCAGTTCGTGCGTCAGGCCGAGGACGCCGATGGTGACGACCTCGAAGAGTTCGTTGCTGTGTTCGGCGTAGACGTCGGCGGCGTGGTCGAACAACCCGCGCGCGTTGTCCAGTTCACCGCTGAACAAGGCCCGGTAGCCGTCGGCGAGGTCGATGTGCGCCTGCAGCATCGGCTCGCTGGACCCGTTTGCGAGGGCCCGCCCCTCCTGTATCAGGGTGGCAGCGGCGCGAAGGTCGCCCTGCAGTCCGGCCATCACGGTTGCTGCGTAGAGTGCCTTGGCACGGTCGAGGTCGCCGGGCTCGGGGTTGCATGCCAGGAGTCGAGCAATCCAGCGTCGCCCTTCGCTGAACAGTCCGCGGGCGAGCCAGAACTGAAAGAGAGCCCCGACCATTCGAATTCCGGATTCGTGGTCGTCGGTCATACAGAATTCCAATGCCTGACGCAAGTTCGATTGTTCCGCAGCCAATCTGGTGATCCACGTGAGCTGTCGTGGCCCGATCCAGTCGACCTCGGCGTCGCGGGCGAGTTGCTCGTACCAGTCCCGGTATCGGCGGCGTAGTTCGGGATAGGTGCTCGAGTCACGCGCCTTGTCCCGTCCGTAGTCGCGGACGGTGTCGAGCATGCGGAACCGCGCGATTGGACCTGCGTGCTCGCGGATCAGAATCGATTTGTCGATAAGTGAGGTGACCGTGTCAAGGAGGTCGTCCGCCGGTTGGTCGCCTCCCCAAACCTCTTCGGCGGCATTGAGTTCGAAACTTCCGGCGAAAATCGACAGGGCGGACCACATGTGTTGCTCCCGGGGTGTGCACAGGTCGTAGCTCCAGTCGATACACATCCGTAAGGTCTGTTGCCGGGACGGGGCGTCCCTGTTTCCGCGGGTCAGGAGTGCGTAGCGGTCGGTCAGTCGTTGCAGGATTTCCTCCGGCGGGATCGCCCGTAGCCGCGCGGCTGCGAGTTCGATCGCCAACGGTAGCCCGTCGAGACGGTGGCATATCCGGGCGACGACGACGTTGTTGTCCTCGGTGACGGCGAATCGGGGTCCACCGCCGCTCCCCGCTCGGCAAACAACGTTACCGCGTCGTTCCGGGGCTTCCTCTGCGCTAGTTGGTCGGGATCGGGCACCGCCAGAGGAGGAATCGGTAAGGCCACCTCCCCGCTGATACCAATCGGCTCACGGCTGGTCATGAGCATCCGAAGCCTCGGGCTGGTGTGGAGTAGTGATTCGGCAAGTTCGGCCACCGCGTCGAGTACCTGTTCGCAGTTGTCCAGCACGAGCAGCACTTCCCGGTGTGCAAGAAAATCCTCGAGCACCTCCAACAGTGGTCTGGGCGAGCGATCTCGCACCCCCACCGCGTCGGCAACCACGTTGACCAGAAGCAGCGCATCGCGCAGCTCCCCCAACTCGGCCAAGAACACGCCGTCGGCGAAGCCGGATCTCACTTGGCTGGCGACCCGCAAGGCCAGACGAGTCTTGCCCACCCCGCCCATCCCGGTCAACGTCACCATGCGAGAGGAAGCCAGCAGGTTCTTTACTTCGGCCGACTCGGAGCGGCGGTCGACGAAACTGGTCAGCTCGAGCGGCAGCGCCCCTGTTCGCCCTGAGTGCGACACCCGTGGGGCGTCACTCTGTGCCCGATCTCCGCCGGCCGACTCCGGTGGGTCTGCCTGCGAGGGACCGTTCATGGCTGATTCAGGGTCGGCGCGCTCAGCCTGGTCGGCGACCGGAAACCCGTGCGTGCGCTGCACCGACCGTAGGTGCCTGCTGAGCTCTGCGATGGTCGGGCGGCGACCGGGGTCGGTGGACATGGCGCCTTCGATCAGGGCGCTGACGTCGTCGGCGATGCCGTGCTCGCGGGGGTTCGGTACGGGCTCGCTGGTGATCCGGACGAATTGTGCGACCAGTTGTTCGCCGCTGCGGCGTTCGAAGGCGGCGTGCCCGGTGATGGCGGCGAACAAGGTGGCGCCCAGCCCGTAGACGTCGGCGGCCGGAGTTGGGGGTTCTCCGGCGATGACCTCGGGGGCGGTGAAGGCTGGTGAGCCCGTCACGACTCCGGTGGTCGTCTGGAACCCTCCCGCGATGTGTGCGATACCGAAGTCTGTCAGTGCGGGCTCTCCGTAGTCGGTGAACAGGATGTTCGCCGGTTTGACGTCGCGGTGCAGAATGCCGAGACCGTGTGCGGTCGCGAGAGCCCCGGCGATCTTGACACCTATTCGCAGCGCATCTTCCAGTGTCAGCGGACCGTGGTGGCGGATCCGTGTCTCGAGGGAGTCTCGGGCGTGGAAGGGCATGACGATGTAGGGCCGGTCGTGTGCGGTGATTCCGGCCTGCAGGATGTTGACGACGTTGGGGTGGCCGGTCAGTCGGCCGGCGGCCCGCTGCTCGCGAAGGAACCGGGCACGGTTGTCCTCGTCGAGGTCGGCGGTCAACACCTTGACTGCCACCGTGCGATCGAGGGAGGCCTGCCTACAGCGGTAGACCACCCCGAATCCACCCCGCCCGATCTCACGCGCATCGGCGAACCCGGCCGCCGCCAATTCCGCGGCGACCGAACCTGCTACGTCGCGTTGGGTCGCGAAGGGATCGACGTCGGTCATGACCTATGTCGTTTGATCGCTTTCGGGCAAGACATCACAGCGCACCTCGCTGACTAATCCAAGGATATCGTCACGCCCGCGTCTGTAATCGTCGATTCCGCGAACCGCGCCGGTGTTCGACGGCTGGTCACGGAGCTGATCGTGGACCGATCACCGCGGGACGGCGGCTTCTCGAACGGATCGCGATCGAGAAGCCGCCGATTAATCCGGCGAAAGTGCCAAACGAACGGACACCTAGCCTCGCGCGCGGGTGACCTGGGGTTGGGTGAGGCTCTCATTCGGATTGGATGTACCGGGGCCGTCGCCGCGTTCCCTGGGGGTGCGCCGGATGATCGCGATGATGGTGAGGAGCGCCCCCAGTAGTGCAGATGCGAGCGGAACCCAGACGGTCAGGAGGTTCAGTTGTCGTTCACCCTGTACGAACTTCTGGACTGCGGACTGGATCGAGGCATCCGAGGTTTGGATCTGGACCTCGGAGAGGTCGAGGAGCGGAACTGTCACATTTCCGGACTGCACGTTGAGCACGGTGGTCTGGGTCTGAGCAGTGTTGATGGGTGCACCGAACCGGGTGTCGACGGCCAGCGTCGTCGTGTTCTGTGAAGTGAAGGCGAGGGGCACCTGGTCGGGGGCGGTCTCGAGTGCCCGCCGGGCATCGTCGGTGCGGTCGGCCGGCAGAGCGGGGATCAGGCTCTGCAGCATCGCTTTCGGCAGGGTGGAGCCGTCACCGTTCTGGGCGAGGGCTGCGATTCCGGCTTTGACGGGTCCGAGCACTGCTGGGTCGGCGATGGGCGCGGTCGTCGTACCGGTGAACCCGAACACTTCCCGTCCCTCGAGGGTGCTCGTTTCGGTGTAGGTAACGGGCTGAGCGGTACGTGTCACCGAGTCGTAGACGAGCGCGTCGTCGGTGGTCGGGTTCATCGGGAACGACAGTGTGACGCCGCCGCGTTGGTCCTCGACCTGCACGCCGTCCGGTGCGCTGGCTTGGGTGTAGTCCGTGCGGCTGATGGCATAGGTGTGGGCGTCGGTGCTGTCGCCACTCGGGAGATGGGTCACCGCCGTGCTTGTGACCACTGCGGTGTCTCCCGCAACCTGGTCGACCTTGACGGAGCGATCGATGGTGATCGGGGTCCCCGCGTCGAGTGCGAAGGTCGTGGGGTCGAGTTGGCGGAGGGTGCCCGCGAACGTCGCGGCCTCATTGGTGTCTTCGGGCAATTTTGATAATTGCGGTACTGCAACATATTTGATCGCTGCTGCTGCGGCGATCAGCAGCAGGCCGACGATGAGCAGCACGATGGACGAACGGCGCATGGCCATACGTTTCTCCTCGGATAGCGAGTGGATTTCGTATTTGTGAGCGAACAGTCGTCTGATCACTCGGCGACGGTTGGTGGTCAACTTTCCGGGGCTCCAATCAGAGCCCGACAGATCGGCACCATAGAGATCTAATCTGGTTGTCACCGCCGAAATACGTTCGCGTGTAGCCTATTCCACGAACTAGCGTGATGCAAGACACATATGCGCGGAGGTCGGATTTATGAATTGAATTGCCCGAATTCTTTTGCTGTCCATTTCGGGCATGGTCGAGACAGAAGGCATACCGGACTCCCGGCCTTCGACGCGCGTTCTGCACCTATTCTCTTTTTTGTTCCGAGTTCGACCGTCGGTCAGTATCAGCAGTACGTCATTTGTCGGTTCTCATCCACCAATCGCACCCATACTTCTTGCGGGTTGAGTGAATTCCGCCGTACCTATCTCGTGCCCGGCCGATTTGTTCCACATCGCGCCACGCCACAGTTGCGCGAGCTCCTCGTCGGTGGCCCCCGCGCGCAAGGCACCCTTCAAGTCCGTTTCCCGGTCGCTGAACAAGCACGGACGCACAGTTCCTTCGGTGGTCAGGCGAGTGCGGTCGCATTCGGAACAGAATGATCGCGTCACCGAGGCGATGATTCCCACAGTTGCGGGTCCTCCGTCGACCTGCCACTGTTCTGCCGGTGCCGCAGGGTCGTCTCGACCTACCGCCGCGAGGTCGAATCGGCGGCCGAGTACATCGAGCAGCCGCTGGGCAGACACCATGCTCTCCTGCGCCCATGTGCGGTCCGCATCCAGAGGCATCTGGTCAATGAACCGTAGTTCGACCCCCTGTCCGACGCACCATTGCAACAGTTCGCCGGCAGCGTCGAGGGTCTGTCGCATGAGCACGGCGTTGACCTTGACCGGTGAGAACCCTGCCTCCCTGGCCGCGGCGATGCCGGCGAGCACCGAGTCGAGCCGGTCACGCCGGGTCAGTGTTGCGAACTGTCGGCGATCTATCGAATCGAGGGAGACATTGACTCGGGTCAGGCCCGCGGCGGCGAGGGCCTGCGCCCGGTGCGCGAGTCCGACGCCGTTGGTGGTGAGGGCGAGGGGAATGCCGGGGGCTGTTCGAGCGCATCCGGCGACGATCTGTTCGAGATCGCGGCGCATCAGTGGTTCGCCGCCGGTGAAGCGCACTTCGCGGATTCCGAGTCGCTGGACTGCAATTCCTACCAGGCGGCAAATCTCGTCCGCTGTCAGCAGCGCCTCACGGGGAATCGGTGGCAATCCTTCCTCCGGCATGCAGTAGGTGCATCGCAGCGAACATTTCTCGGTGAGAGATACGCGCAGGTCCCGTGCCACACGCGCGTATCGGTCCAGCAGATCTGGGGTGTCCGGCCGATCGGATACGCGTGGGGACCGGTTCGGGCGGATCGTCGGGATTCCCACATGCACCGAGGTCACGACCTCTGCACCGCTCGTCGGCTTCGTTCCGACCTGACTGCGGGCAGCGTTCTCACGGTTCACCGAGTACTCCCGGCATGTTGATCATCCCCTCGATTGCTTCTACGGAACATTGATGTCCGTTCCCGGGCGTTCTGCGATACCCCCGGCCACACGCTGAGACGCCCCGGGTGCCGCTGCCTGCCGTTCTCCTGTGCTGGATGATCACCATTTGGGTGGTGTGGGCGTCTAGTCGTAGGCGCGGCTGCGGTCGGCGATCGCGAGCATCTCGTCGATGTCGACCAGCTTCACGCGAGGACGGGGGGTACCGGCAGCCGACGCCTGCTCGTGCCGGTCGATCGCCCGCCAGTCGGGGTAGTCCAGGGCGCGTGGCTGCCGCCGGGATAGGAGCGATTCCAACGACTCGGTGTCATGGGCCGGGGCCGTCAGCCGGCCGGCGTCGTGATCGGCGAGGAGTCCGGAGACTGTTTCTTTCGCGCACTTCTTGTTGGTGCCGATCACTCCCGACGGGCCCCGCTTGATCCACCCGGTCGTGTAGACGCCGGCAATTGGCGAGCCTCCCGCCGGGTCGACCACCCGGCCTGCTTGGTTGGGAATCAGGGCGCGGGCCTCGTCGAACGGCACTCCCTGTACCGGCTCTCCTCGGTAGCCCACCGATCGCAAGACCAGGCCGCAGTCGAGTTCCTCGACCTTCCCGGTGGGGGCTGCCTCGAGGCGGCCTCCGGGAGAGGTGACGAGCTCGGTGCGAGCGATACTCAGCCCGCGAACCCGGTCCGTGCCCAGAACTTCGACGGGAGAGCCGAGATAGCGCAGTGCTATTCGCCGTCGGTGTCGCGGTACGCGGGTCGCGTACTGCGCGGTGATCGATGCCTTGAACTGCGCGGTGGGGTCCGGGTGGTCACGGAGCCAGGCGGTGGTGTGAGCATCGAGTACTGCTTCGGCGGGGTCGACGCACACATCGATCCCACGCAGGTGGCCGAGCGCGAGCAGCTCGGGTGTGGTGTAGGCCGCTTGCGCGGGGCCGCGACGTCCGAGCACGACCACTTCATCGATGCGGCTTTCGGCGAGCGCGGCCAGTGCGTGATCTGCTGCATCGGTTCGGGACAGTGTGTCGACGTCGGTGAGCAGTATCCGGGCGACGTCGAGTGCCACGTTTCCGTTTCCGACGACGACGGCGCGTTCGGCGGAGAGGTCGAAGGTGTAGTCGATGGCGCGGGGATGGCCGTTGTACCAGGCGACGAAGTCGGTTGCGGAGTGGCTGCCCGGGAGGTCTTCCCCGGGGATGTTCAGTCTTCGCTCACGATGAGCCCCCACGGCGTAGATGACGGCATCATGGTGGTTCAGCAGTTCCTCGTGGGTGATGTCCTTGCCGACCTCGACATTGAGATGGAAGTGGAATCCGGTTCGGGTGACTGTGCTTTCGAAGGAGCGGATGACGTCCTTGGTGTCAGGATGGTCGGGGGCGACCCCGGCGCGCACCAGCCCCCAGGGGGTTGGCAGTCGTTCGAACATGTGGACTTCGACATTGCTGTGACGGGTCAGGAGTTCCTCGGCCGCGTAGCACGCGGATGGCCCGGATCCGACGATCGCCACCCGGAGAGTTGTCGACGGCGTCGGCTGCGCATTCGGGTGCTGTCGCTGGGAGACCAGTTGGGAGATCCCGATCTCGGTCTGTGGCCTGCCGGTAATGGTGGAGTCGTGGGCGAAGTAGAGCGCGTTGAGTTCGGCGTACTGGGTGGTGTGCGGTGTGAGTTCGTCGTGCGGGACGATGGCGTCCACGGGACATGCCTGGATACAGGCGCCGCAGTCGACACAGCTGCGCGGGTCGATGTAGAGCATCTCTGTCCGGGCGTAGTCCGGTTCGTCCGGCGTTGGGTGAATACAGTTCGCCGGGCACACTACGACGCACGCAGCATCGTTGCAGCACGATTGGGTAATTACGTGTGCCATCGCGCCGGCCCCCTGGCTCCGAGTCCTGTCATGAACGTTGCGCTCCTCTCAGCTCTGGGTATCAGAACCGTCATTACCTTTGTGGGGCCGAGTTTTTCGCGGTCACCGTGACGCGGACGCCATCGAGGAGCGACATGCCGGACAAGGGGTCCTTCGTCTCGATGTCGTTGGGGATGAGCTTGTTGATGTTGATGCCGCCGTGTTCGATCGCGGTGGACCACCCACCGGAATGGCCCCACCCGTGCGGATAGCTCACCGTTCCGGGGCGTACCTCGTCGGTGACGGTGACGATGACGTCGCCGGATCCCACCGACGTCGTGAGAGTGACGGTCTCGCCGGTCTCGATGCCCCGTGCGCGGGCGTCCTTCGGGTGTAGGTACAGCGTCGGTCCCCCGCCGGGCCGGACTTTGCGCGCGTTGTGCATCCACGAGTTGATGCTGCGCAGGTGTCGGCGACTGATCAGCAGCAGGGAGTCGGGGTCGGGCGGCTCCTTGGACAGGAACTGGTCGAGTTGCGCGAGGACGGGTCCGGCGCCGAGGTCGACCGTGTCGCGGGCCCCCTTCGTGTAGGTCGAGATGCGTTGCGCGATCACCCCGACCGGTACGTCACCGCCGAGTTCGACGCCGTGTGGGTGCTCCTTGATGCGGTCGAGGGTCCATCCTTCGGCGGCCCCGCGGTCACCGGTGCGGATCATGGTGTCGATCAGTTCCCAGGGGCTGGGGCCGGGCGGAACATCCATTCGGCGCATCAGTTCACCGAAGATTTCCGTTTCTTCCCAGGTGTCTCCAATTCGCGGGACCACCGGTTCGGTCCACTGCACCCAGGGGCGGGTCATACCGCCGCCGAAGTTCAACAGGACGTCGGCTCGCTCCAGGAAGGTCGGTGACGGCAGGATGTAGTCCCCTCGCTCGTTGGACTCGGTGACGTACATGTCGACGGAGACCAACAGGTCGAGTTGGTCGAAGGCTTCTTCGAGGCGGGCTGCGCCGGGAGTCGAGGAGACCGGGTTACCCGAGGCCAGAAAGACACCCCTGACCTGACCTTCCCCGGGGGTGAGGATTTCTTCGGCGAGTACCCAAGGCTTGCGGCCGCCGACCTCGGGCAGGCTGCCGACGCGCGTGAATGTCGACGAATAGGAGGTTCGGCCGACCTTGGCGTTGATCGCGGGGAAATCGACGAGACCGCTGCCGAAGACCACCCCTCCCCGGCGGTCCAGGTTGCCGGTGACGACATTGAGTGCATCGAGCAAATAGTTGGCCAAGGTCGGGAATTCGCCGCGGCACAGTCCCAGCCGGCCATACGCGCAGGCGGATTCTGCCGTGGCGAAGTCGCGGGCGAGCGTCCACACAGTCTCGGCGTCGACCCCGGTTCGGTCCTGAACCGACTCGGGGGTGACGGATTGGACTGCTGCGGCGAGGGTGTCGATGCCGATGGCGGATGCATCGGCACGGGGTGAGACCAGGTTCTCGGCGAAGATGACGTGCAACATCGCGGCCATCAGGAGCGGGTCGCTGCTCGGGACGACGGAGACGTGCTCGTAGGTTTCCGCGGTCTGCGTGCGGGCCGGGTCGACCACCACGACGCGACCGCCGCGGGCAGTGATGTTCGCCAGCTGGCTGCGGGTGCGTCCGCTCGACATGAGGGAACCGTGGCTGACTAGCGGGTTGGCTCCGAAGCAGAGGAAGAAGTCGGTGTAGTCCAGGTCCGGCAGCGGAACTTCGTGGGTGTTGCCGTAGAGGAAGTGCGACGCCGCCCACCGCGAGGAGGTGTCCTGCGGTGCGGCACTGTAGGACCCTTTGGAACCGATGCTGTCGATGAATTTCTTCGACCACATGTGCCCCGCCATGCTGAAACCGGCGGGGTTGCCGGAGTAGTAGGCGATCGAATTGGGCCCGTGGTCGGCGATGAGTGTCTTGACTCGATCGGCGATGTCGTCGAGGGCCTCGTCCCAGGACACGGGGACGAATCCGCCCTTCCGGTCGCCCCGCAGCGGGGTGGTGACGCGTTCGGGGTCGTTGGTGACCTTGACCATCAGCGAGCCCTTGGGGCACATCAGCCCCCGCGACGAGGGATGTTCGGGGTCGCCGTGAATGGCCGTCACGCGCCCGTCCTCGACATCGGCGAGGATGCCGCAGCTGGCCTCGCAGATGCGGCAGTAGCTCGGAACCGTGGTGCGGGTCATGACAGTTGGCGCAGGCGGCGGTGGGCCGGGTCTGCTGGCGTTCCGAGGGCGTGCACCTCGGCCGGGATCGGGTCTGCATACAGGGACTCGATTTCCTGGGTGTACCGCTCGGAGATCGGACGGCGCCGGAGCTTCATCGTGGGCGTGATCTCTACTCCCCCGGGCTCCCAGAACACGGGCAGGATCCGCAGGCGCTTGATCTGCTCGACCCGCGACAGCCGTGCGTTCGCCGCGGCCACCCCGGCCAGAATGGTCTGCACGAGGTCCGGGTCGACGGCGAGCGCGGCCGCGGACGCGTCAGATAGTCCCTTCTTGGCCGCGTAGGCTACCGCCGCGTCGGCGTCCAGGACGATCAGGGCTGTATTGAACGGGCGCCCGTCACCGATGGTCACCGCCTCACCGATGAGCGGGCACATCGTTTTCAGGGTGCCCTCGATGTTCGCCGGCGACATGTTCTTGCCCGCGGCGTTGATGATCAGTTCCTTCTTGCGATCGACGATCGTCACGTATCCGTCCGCGTCGATGTTGACCACGTCGCCGGTGTACAGCCAGCCGTCGGCGTCGAGTGCCTCGGCGGTGCGCTCGGGGTCGGAGCGGTATCCCCGCATGACGATGCCACCGCGGATGAGCATCTCACCGTCGTCGGCGACACGGACCTCGACGCCGGGCAGCGGCTTTCCTATCGTTCCGGACCGGATTCCGTCCGGCGGATTGACCAGGCCGGCTCCGGCGGTTTCGGACATCCCCCAGATCTCGCAGACCTTGATTCCCAGGGCGAGGAAGAAGTTCAGGGTGTCCGGCGCGATCGACGCCCCTCCCGAGATCGCCCATCGCAGTTCCTCGAGGCCCAGCTTCGCACGCACCTTCGAGAGCACAATGTGGTCGAGGACACGCAGTTGCAGCTGTTCCAGGGCGCTGAGTGTGGGGCCGCCGCGGCCGGCCTCGACGTTCTTGGCACTGAGCGTGCGGGCCCGGGCGAGAAGCGTGGCCTTGACTCCATCCGCCTCGGCGAAGCCCAGTTCCAGTGCGGCCTTCAGCTTCTCCCACACTCGCGGGACGGCGAACCAGTAGGTGGGGCGGGCGTCGGCGAGTGCGGCGGCGAGATTCTTGGGGTCGTCGAGGGTGGTGAGCTGCGTCCCGTGCGCAATCTGTAGATAGTGTGAGGCGAGCCGGTCCGCGATGTGCGCGGCGGGCAGGAAGGACACGAAGCGGTCGCCGGCCTTGACGTCGAACACGTGACTGAGGGCCTCGACCTGGCTCAGGATGTTGGCGTGGGTGAGTTCGACCCCTTTGGGGTTGCCCGTGGTGCCCGAGGTGTAGATCAGCGTGGCGACATCGGTCGGTCGCACTGCCCTCCAGGAGGCGTCGAAGTCAAAGTCCGGGACCGACCTTTCCTCGACCAGTTTCAGCGGGAGTGTCCCGCCCACCGGCGCGTCGATGACCACGATTGTCTCGACCGGTCCCCCGGCGGCGCGGATCGTGTCGACGAAGCGGGCCTCGCAGAACACCACCTTGCTTTCGGCGTTCGAGAGCAGGTGCGCGATCTGTTCGGCCGAATTGGTGTTGTAGATCGAAAAGGGGCCGGCCCCGAGGTGGAGGATCGCGGTGTCGATGAGGTTGAACTCCGGCCGGTTCCCCATCATCAGGGCGACCGTGTCGCCGTGGCCGACGCCGAGAGACGCCAGACCGGTCGCGATGCGGCGTACGCGGTTCGCGTACTCGCGCCAGGTGATCTGTTGGGTTCCGGCGACCGTCCGCAGTGCGACCGCCTCCGGATCCACCTTCGCCGTGCGCTGGAACTCTTCGCAGAGGGTGCTCGACAGAAGACCCTGACGGCCGACACTTGCCATTTTGTTACTCCTACAATGTTTTTCGCGGTATGTGAATTCAGGCCTTGGGTCGGGCGACGTCGAGCATCGCGTCGACGTCGACCAGCTTGATTCTCGGCCTCTGGTGCTCTCGCGCCGCTGCACGTTCGAACTGGTCGATGGTCTTCCAGTCGGTGTAGGTCAGGACGTTCGGCTGCCGCTGGGCGAGCAGTGCGGCAAGGGCGTCGGTGTCGAGGGTCGGTGCTGGAAGCTGTCCCTGGGCATAGTCTTCGACCAGCGCTCGGACCGTGTCCTTGGCGCAGCGGCTGTTGTTTCCGATCGATCCGGAGGGGCCGCGTTTGATCCAGCCTGCGGTGTAGACGCCCGGGATCGTCGCCCCCGTGGCCGGGTCGACGACGCGGCCGCCGTCGTTGGGAACCGTGCCGGTCGCGTCGTCGAACGGCAGACCGGCGAGCGGGGTGCCCCGGTACCCGATCGACCGGATGACCAGACCGCATTCGATCTCCTCGGACCGGTCCGTCGGGCGGACGGCGCCCCCGCCCTCGGGCGATTCGACCAGTTCGTTGCGCTGGACCCGGAGCCCGCGCACGTGGTCCTCACCGACGATCTCTGCCGGCGACGACAGAAAGCGCAGAACAATGCGTTTCGGTGCGCCCGACGGTGGTGTCGCCGCGATCTCGTCGAGCAGCCGGCTCTTGAACACGGCCGCAACCGACGGCGTGGTCGTGGCGGTCAACCCGATCGACTCCACGTCGGCAGGGTCGACGACCAGATCGATGCCCTCCGCCGCGGCGAGGCCGAGCAACTCGGGGGTGGTGAACGCGGCCTGTGCCGGGCCCCTGCGCCCGAGGACGACGACCTCGGAGATCTTGCTGGCCGCCAACGCCTCGAGGGCATGATCAGCGATATCGGTACGAGCAAGATGCCCCAGCCCGGAGGTCAGGATTCTGGCCACATCCAGCGCGACGTTGCCGTTCCCGACCACCACCGCGCGTTCGCAGGACAGATCGAACGACCGTTGCGCACCATCGGGGTGCCCGTTGTACCAGCTGACGAAGTCCGAGGCCGGATGGCTACCCGGCAGATCCTCTCCCGGGATGCCGAGCCGGCGGTCGTGATGGGCTCCGACCGCGTAGATCACCGCGTGGAAATGCGCCAGGAGTTCCTCGTGGGTGAGGTGCTTGCCGATCTCCACGTTGAGGTGGAAATTGGTGCCGCGCCGCGCTCCGATCCGGGCGAAAGCGTCGGTGACGGACTTGGTCTGCTGGTGATCTGGTGCCACACCGAACCGCACCAACCCCCAGGGTGTGGGCAGGCGCTCGAAGAAGTGCACCTCGACGCCGGGGGCCCCGGACCCGAGAACTTCCTCACCGGCGTAGCACGCCGCGGGTCCGGTCCCGATGATCGCTACGCGCAGCGGCGTCGCGTCGGTGACACCGACCACCGGCCGCTGCTGCACCACAGGAGCGCTCGAGTATCCCCGATTCTTGGGATCCTCGAAGTAGTCGGCGTTGATCTCGAGGTACCGCTCGGTTCCCTCCTCGAGGTCGTAGTCGGGGACGATCGCATCGATCGGGCAGGCATCGGCACACGCACCACAGTCGATACAGGTGTTCGGATCGATGTAGAGCATCTCGGTGCGTGAGTAGTCGCGCTCGTCGGGCGTGGGGTGGATGCAGTTGACCGGGCATACCGCCACGCACGACGCATCATTGCAGCAGGGTTGGGTGACGACATACGTCATGGATTGTTCCTCTGGGTGACCAGCGGAAGGCATTCCAGGTTCCGGGCCTGACCGCGCTGGTAGCGCAGCTTCGTGTAGTCCTCGACCTCGAAGGACTTGAACCGGTTGATGACCTCCTCAAGGACGACCTTCATCTCGAGTTTCACGAGGTTCGCGCCGAGGCAGCGATGCGGTCCGCCGCCGAAGGCGACATGGGGGTTCGGGTGCCGGTCGAGCAGGACCTCGTCGGCTCGTTCGAACTTCTCCGAGTCGCGGTTGGCGGGGCCGAACCCGAGCAGGACCTTTTCGTTGTGCGGGATCGGGCACCCCTGCACCTCGACGTCCTTGGTTGTGGTCCGCGCCATGTATGCGACGGGGCTGACGTAGCGGAGGAACTCGTCGATGGCCGTGCGCATCAGGTCCGGATCTTCCCGCAACCGGGCGTAGTCCTCGGGGTGGTCGGCCAGCCACAGCATCATTCCGCCCATGGCGCCGCTGGAGGTGTCGGTGCCACCGAGGATGGTCAAGATCAGCATGTGCTGCATGTCCAGATCGGACAGCGGTTCTCCACCGAAGTCGCCGTCGAGCAGCGCGGAGATGAGGTCGTCGCGGCGGGGTTGTTCGCGTCGTTCGGCGAGCTTCTGCGCGAAGTACCCGTAGAGGGTGGCGCCGGCGGCGGCTCCTCGCTCCGCATCGTCGTAGGCACCGTTGAGCGCGATCATTGCGTCGATCAGTTCCGGCAGATCTTCGTCGGGTACACCGATGATGCGGAGGATGACGTGTCGTGGCAGCTGGCTCGAGAAGTCCCCGACGAAGTCGAACTTCGTGAGATCTTCGATGCTGTCGAGCAATTCCACCGTCATCTCGCGCACCCACGACTCCATGGATTTGACCGTCTTCGGCGTGAACAACGGATCCATGATCTTGCGGTACATGCGGTGCTCGGGCTCGTCGGTGTCCTCGGGGGGCATCCGAACCGGGTGCCGCGGAACGGTTGTCCCTTCCGCCGACGAGTAGGTCTCGGTGTCGAGGGTTGCGGCCCAGACGTCCTCGTAGCGGCTCAGGAGATGGAACCCTCCGAGTTCGTCGCTGTGGGCGACGGGGCATTCGTTGCGCAGCCGCGTCCAGATGTCGTGTGGTGCCTGGCTGAGTTTGCTTGCGAACGGATTGAGTCGCGCGCCGATGGTGTCGGTGCTCTCGACGTGATCTACGGTGATGTCGCTCATTCCGTATTCCTCCTGGCTAGTGATATCGGTGCGTCCGTGGACGGGCTGGTCGTGAACGCGTGTGGTTCCGTCTCGCTTCTGGGTGCGGCGCACCCGGTGGCGGGTCGGTTGTCGGCGAGGTGGCTATCCGGCTTCGTTGATCGCGAGGACGGTGACGGTGCCCTTGGCGCCGTCGACGAGGACCCGGTCTCCGTCGCGGAGTCGACCCGATCCGTCCCCGGTGTTGATGACTGCGGGGAGTCCGAGTTCGCGGGCGATGATGGCTCCGTGGCTGCCGACGCTGCCGATGTCGATGACCACCGCGGCCGCGAGCATGAACAGCGGGGTCCAGCTGGGGTCGGTGGACTCGCACACCAGCACGTCGCCGGGTTCGAGGGCGTCCTCGTCCTCCGCGCGGCGGATGATCCGCACGGCGCCTACGTGGGTCGCGGCGCTGGCGCCGACGCCCGAGAGGACGTCACCGACCTGGGCGCGGGCGGAGTTGACGGTGAGCGGTTCGGGCATGCCGACGAAGGTCGTCGGCAGCCGGTAGCCGCGGTATTCTGCGGCGCGCGCACTGCGGAAGGCCACCAGTTCTGTGACAGATTCGCCTGTATCCTGGGCGATTTCGTCCATGTCCAGGAAGAAGACGTCGTCGCGGTCAGCGAAGCGGCCGTCGCGCACCATCTGGTCTCCCAGATCGCGGGCCGCGGCGCGGAATCCGTCGATCGCGGTCAGGAATGATGCTTTCCCGAGCTCCGTTTCTCGGACTGCGGTTGCGGTGTCGTCGAGCGCGGCGGCAAGTTCGATTCGCTGCTCTTCGGTGAGTTTCGCTTCGAACTCGGCGACGGCGGTCCGCTGCTTCTTCACAGCTCCCTCCGCGCGGCGTTCCGGGTGCTCGGTGGCGTTGCGTGAGCGCAGTGCCGCGATCGTCGAGGACAGCAGGTCGGGGTTTTCGCGCCAGGAGCGTCCGGCGGGGTTGCCCTCGTTCTCCCCGTGGTAGCCGTGCCGCTCGACGAAGGTCGCCATGTCCAATTCGCCGTTGGCCAACGCCCACAGGTCGGCGCCCATGGAAAGTTCGGCGACGTCGCCGAACGCGGCAGTCAGTGCGGGGACGATGTCGAGCATGTCGGTGGCGGCGGCGAGCCGGTAGATGCTGCTCATCGCCGCGACGATCAGCAACCGTGTCTCGTTGTGGATACCGATGGACCAGACGAACCGATCGAATGCTTCGGTGAGCCGGGCGCGAGGGTCTCCAGCGTCCTCGCGGTGGAGCACTTCCCGGCGCCACCACTCGTTCTGATCGCGCACCATGTCGGACAGGCGCTGACTGTGCGTGTCACGGACTCGTTCGACGACCTCGGCGACGAGTGCCTGTTGGGCGTCGGTGAGGGGGGTGAAGGGGTCTGCGTCCGGGTGCAAGGCGCCGGCGAGGCCGAGTTCGAACTCGTTGGCGGTGATTCCGGGGAACCGGTCGACGTAGCGGCGGATCGGTTCGATGTTCATTGCCTGGCGGCCGTAGAAGATGCCGGTCAGGCGGTTGTTCTGGTCGGGGTCGACGTAGACCTCGTCGGGGCCGAGCATTCCGAATCGGTGCCATGTCCCTCGCACTGCCAGTTCGTTACCGGGTCCCCACAGACTCCAGCACAGCGGTGTCATGACGGCCGGCGCGGCCTCACCGATGTTGGCGGTTGTCCAGTACCGGTTCGGGGTGCTGTTCCCTCGGACGGGGTCGGTGTGGGTCGATTCCGCGGTCGCGGACTGTTCGGTAGTGGTCATGATTGCCCCTGTGTGAGAAGTGAGATGAGAGCGCCGCGGTCGAGGTAGCCAATGCCGTGTTCGCCGTTGCAGGTCCAGTCGACGAAGAAGTTGGTCAGGAAGTAGCGGTCGGGTCGGGCGAGGTCGGTGCCCATGCAGAATTCGGCGCCGTCGGCGACGGTGAAGTTCATGCCGTGACGGATCCGGCCGTCGATGACGAGCTGCTTGCCTTGGACGTCGAGTTCGACCGTGATCGCGGTGGGTTCGCAGTTGAACGCCGTCAGGTCGGTCCACCGAACCATCGTGGCGTCGTGGGTTCCGGCCGAGTCGAACAGAGCTGCGCGCTGGAAGGCACCGGAGTCGTACTCGCCGAGCATGGTGGCGAATCCCCACCCGGATTCGAAGATGCCGTTGCCCCAGAAGGCGCGGCGCAGATGGCTCATGTCCCGGGGGCCGATCGAGTGGTCCCGGTGCCCGATGCCGTCGAGGACGTGCGTCTTGCCGGCGATGGTGACCGTGCCGCGCACCCTGACGGCCTGCTCGTGGTGGAACCGTCCCCAGTCCCCGAACTGGGTGGATCCTTCGGGGATCCACACCGGGTAGGCGGCTTCCAGATCGAGGTCGATCTGAACCGAATGGTGGTGGTCGTCGGGGGTGAGGCCGGTTGCACCCTGATTCTGGGAGACGTCGACCATGCCGCCGAAGAAGGTGAACCGCCACTCGCGGAACGGGGTGATGGTCGCCAGGTGCGCGTTCGGCGATCCGAATTGCCCGGCGCCCGGCGCCACGATTTTCGTGGAGTGCACGGTGCCGTCGGGTTGGGTGACGGCGATGACGATGTGCCACAGGCGTGGATCGTCGAGCATCGTGCCCATGTGCCACATCACGCCGAGACCGTCTTTGTCTCGGACGTTCCACTGGATGTTTTCCGCCCAGCGGTCCACTCCGGCGGGGGGTTCGTGCACGAAATCGTCCGCCGGATCGAGTCCGGTTTCGTCGGTGATAGTCATGTCGGCCAATGCCATTCCTTTCGAAAGGTGGCGCGCTTATCCGGTAGCTACAGCTCGTGCTCGGAGTCGGAGCAACTCGGGGAGGGTGTGCTCGGTCGTGCCGGTGGTCGCTTGCGCCCAGCCCAGCAGTTGTTCGAGGTCGGAGTCGTCCTGGACGGCGGGTTCGACGAGTGGGAGGGCGCCGCGGTAGACGATCCCGTGGGTGGCGTCGACGGTGACGGTCTGACCGGCCAGCTCGACTGCTCCGTCGCCGCAGCCGACGACGCACGGCACATTCAGTTCGCGGCACACGACGGCGGCGTGTGAGGTGGCGCCGCCGAGTTCGGTGACGACTCCGCTGACCAGGGACATGGCCGCGACGTCGTCCGGATCGGTGGTGGGTCGGACGAGGATGACCTGCTCGCCGTTGCTCGCTCGTTCCTCGGCCTCGTCGACGTCGGTGATCACGACTCCGACCGCGACACCCTGGCATGCCTGCTTGCCGCGGGCGACTTCCTCGGCCGTGCGGAGCACCGTGGGATCGATGTGTGGTGTCATCACCGACTCGACCAGGTCGGCGTTCACCCGGTCGAGGGCTTCGTCGACGGTGATCAGTCCTTCACGTTGGAGTTGCACCGCGTGACGCACGGTGGCCTCGGCCGACCGTTTGGCGGACCGGGTTTGCAGGAGCCACAATTTGCCGCTCTCGATGGTGAATTCGATGTCCTGGACGTCACGTCCGGCCTGTTCGAGCTGTCGGGCTGCGGCCATGAGTTCGGCGTAGGCCGTGGGCATTTCGTCGGCGAGTTCGTCGAGGGCTCGGGCGTTCGACCGTCCCGAGACGACGTCCTCGCCCTGTCCGTGCAGGAGCCACTCGCCGTAGGGGGTGGATGCTCCACTCAACGGGTCGCGGGTGAACAGCACCCCGGTTCCGGAGCGGTCGTCGAGGTTGCCGAAGACCATTGCCTGGACGGTGACGGCGGTGCCGCCGTCGTCGGAAATGCCGCGGTCACGTCGATACGCGATGGCACGACGGGAATGCCAGGATTCGAGGACGGCGACGATCGCCATCCGCAGCTGCTCCCACGGGTCGTCGGGTGGGTACGTACCCACCACCTTCTCGAACTGCTCGACGAAGCGGCGGCGGGTGTCGGCGGCGTACCGGCTGTCTCCGGTCTCCTCGGCGAGCGCCTTCTCGACCTGGTCGTTGATCCCGAGGTTGAGGATCGTGTCCATCATCCCGGGCATGCTGATCGCTGCCCCGGACCGCACCGATACCAGCAACGGATGCGTTTCGTCGCCGAAGTGTCGACCAGTGACCGAGGCGATGGCGGCCATCGCTGCCGGCAACTCATCCCACACGTCGGAGGTCAGCTGGCGCTCGGCGCGGTAGTACTGCCGGCACACGTCGGTGCCGAGGACGAACGCGGGCGGCACCGGGATTCCCAGCGACCGCATGCGCTCGATGCTCCATGCCTTGCCGCCGAGCAAGTCCCGGTCCAGTCCGGTGGTGCCGTCCAACATCAGAACGTGGGCGCTCATTGTGCCCTCCCAGCGGCGGCTTCCTCGGCGCGGGTGAGCCCGGCCAGTCCGATCAGATCTTCGTGCAGTTCGAACCATGCGGTGTGGTAGCTGTCGATCAGTGGTCGTGCCAGCCAGGAGTGGTCACCGTCGCGGATCTTCGTCAGCGCCGCATCGAAGCGTGCGGGATACATCTTCAGGCGCGGGGCAAGCTCGGTGAGTCGTTCGAGCAGTGGCCGGAAATCGGTATGGACGCCTTCGAGTCGGCTGATCACCGCGGCGTCGTACGCCGCGTCGGTGTGGTCGTTGGGTTTGTCCTCGTCCACAAGCTGCCAGTCGGTCACCAACTGCTTGAAAGTCGCGTTGACGGAACTGAAGTCGTGATAGGCGGCGGACATCCGCGCCTGATCGACGCCCTCGCGCTCGGCGGCGATCAGTGCGGTCAGTTCCACTCGTCCGTCACCGGTGAGCTTGAGTCGTCCGCGCAGGTCCTGGACCAATCCCGCATCGCAGAGCTCGCGCACCACGCTGTCCACAGAGTCGGTCGACAGGCCGGTGCTGGCCGCCACGTCCGCGGCAGTCGTGCGTCCGCGCAGGCGAACGAGCTGCAGAATTTGAAGCTTGTCGTTCATTGATCAACCACCTGTGATGCGTGTCCGGTCGAGCCAGTGGCTGGACCGTGAACCCGAGGATGGGCAAGTTCGTCAGTGCTGCGGTGCAACGCCGGTCTGCGGGTGCCGAGAGGGGATTCGTCTGGCTTCGCTACCGCCATGCCATTCTCCTGAATTCAATGTGTCGTAGATCTCATCCGTGAACATAACAGAGTCAATGGTATGGAGCAATAAGGTACCGATTCTTTCGCGAATTCGATTGGAAGCGTGCGGATTTAGCGCACAAACAGGTCACTCGCGTGTCACGTTTCGCACGCATCACGTTGGGCCAATGGGGCACGAGTCATGGGCCGCGTCAGTGGCTACTGTGACCAATTTATCAGCAGGCTGCTGATAAAGGAAGACCTCAGAGGTCACGCCCGAAAACCATCGCCTTGACCTGCACGAATAGCCGCGGTCGACGGCTTTGCGCGGCCCCCGCCGGCCGAAGCCGATTCGCTCTGCGCGCGCACTTACTGGAACGATGTGCACAGGGCGTGGAGCCCTACTGAAATGAGGTGAAACCGTGGCACGGCCGAAGAAACCGCTGATCTCCCGTACACGGGTGATCGAGACGGCACTGATGTTGATTGACCGAGACGGGCTGAAACAGCTGAGCCTCACGCGTCTCGCCGCCGAACTCGGTGTTCACAATTCGTCTGTCTACTATCACTACAGGTACAAGGCCGACATCCTCGCCGACGTCCTGCGCTTGGTCCTCGACAGTTTCGTCGTCGAATCGGATACAGAGATCGACTGGAAGACCTACATCCTCGAATACGCTCCGCGGTTTCTCGACACCCTCAACGCTCACCCGCAGGTCGTGCCACTGCTGGTCGCACAGACGCCGAGAACGTTCGGCCTCGAGTACGAGAACCAAACGGTGAGCATTCTGCTGAAGGCCGGTTTTCCTCTGGAGTACGTCATCGTCATCCGCGAGCATCTCGAAGCGTTGACGGTCGGTGCGCTCCAGTACGGCAACAACAACTTGTTCACCGACGTTCCGGAATCGTTGACGGAACTGCGATCGGCGGTCGAGGCCGCCCGTGCCGTTTCGGCACAGGATCGCTTCCGCCTGGCACTGAAAGCTTACGTCGAAGGTCTCGAAATCCAGCTTGCGGCGTGGACCACCGGCCAATCGGAATCGTTCATCTGATCGTCGGAGACCACTCCGGGTGCGTGCGCACCGGCACGGCGAGGGTCGAAGCCCTGCTGCACTCGCGAAGTGGGAGCCCTCAGGCCGTTACGTGTCGACTACACGGAATCCCGGTCGAGCAGCGGGGTGGCGACGCGGGTCATTGCCGTGCATCGCTCAGCGAACTCCGGGCCGACAATCAGCGGGAAACTAATCACCGAACAACGAGACCACAGACCCCCTGGCCAGCGGGTGACAGGAGATGAAGAGTGAGTCCACCGATAGCGGCAGTTGTCAGTGAATAGTGCTGTGGCACAAAAACTTGGAAACCGCTTTACCGACTCTTCGATACGGCATGCATGGAAATCAAGCGAAGATACTCGTCGTACAGAGGTACGAGTTCGGTGTGCTGCCCCTCGGCGGTGAGGTTTTGGAAGCCGACCAGCAGCGCCATTCCCAGCGAGACGATCACATCGGCCGCCTCGTCGCTGTCGACAACTTGGGCGATGACCGATCTGACCGTCTTGCGGCGCGCCGAGTCCACGCGGCGTTGCGTTTCACGCACGGTGGCATCGTTCATTCCCCACGCCCTGATCGCGGCCTCCGCCGCGTGCGGGAGCCCCAAGGTCAACGTGCGCAACGCAGCGAGGTCGTCTTCTGGACCGCCACTGCCGAATGATAGATCCCGCAGAATGCGCTCCTGGCGGTGCTCCCAGTACTCGAGCAGTGCGTCGACGAAACCTTGCCAGCTCCCGAAGTAGTGATAGAACGATCCGGTGGTGACACCCAGGGTCGTGCACATCCGACGGATGTTGAGCCCTTTGAACCCGACCTCGGCGAGGACGTCCAATGCCGTCTCGAAGTACTGTTCCTTGCTCACAATGGTGGGCATCAGCCGCCTTGCCCCCCTCGCTCATCCCCGAACCGACTTGCCCGGTGTCGTTGCACGTCTTATCGTGACGAGACAGCGAACCATCCAGTCACGATCCCAACATACCATAATGTGTGTTGTGGTGCTTCGGCGTGCCCGGTGGTTCCCGATACGCCCGGGGTGCACCGGCAGCATCGACCCGCGAACCCTCGATCGGCGATGGTCGAGGCGGCCGGAGCAAGTCCTGCTATCTCGGTCGGGGGCGCTTTCCCAGCCGGACCGCAGTGTTCACGATCCGATCTCCGGTGGTGTGCACAAGGTGCGCCTGACCGGTGCTGCCCCAATCGATGCCCACGTCCTGGGTGTAGCACGATGCGGCCGCGACCGAAACTGACGCGCCCGCGAAAGTACACAGGGTCGAGTAGTGCAGATGGCCGGCCAGGATAGTCCGGAGATCGCCGTCCGCCACGGCCGATTCGAGCGCGTCTTGGTTCGCCAATGCGCTCATTTCCATCAGCGGATCAGGGGTCGGCACGGGAGGGTGGTGCAGGACGAGAATGCTCCCGTGCGGTGCCGGCACAGCCAGAACGGCACTCAGCCAGGACAGCTGCGATTCGTCGATCTCACCATGCAGTCGACCCGAGACGTTGCTGTTGACGGCGATGAGGCGTAGCCCGTTGACATCATGGACCTCGTCATCGAACTCGTCGGATGTAGCGCCATCGCCGTGATCGCCCATCCCCCAGATCACCTGAATATCCGCACGCTCGGACGCACGCTCGACCGCAGATCGAAATGGCGCAAGGTGGTGATACCCGACCGGCAGGGTTCCCGTAAGCGCCAACGCTTCTGGACGATCGTCGATCTCTTCGACCTCGTCGAGCAGTCGTGCCACGGCATCACTGCAGTCGATATTCTCGCCAGAGCCGCCGGTCAGCAGGCGCGTGTCACTGATGTGCAGTATGCGGTGGTCGGGGACGTTGGATGAGGACATGGCGACACCTTCGCTGTTATATACCGATCGAATGAGGTTCCGCGATGAGTGGGTCGAAGCCCTGCGCGGCCGGCCACCGAAGCAACCTCGCATGGAGGGCGATCCTGACGTCGGCAACGCATCGCTCGCTCGGCCCGCAGCGCGGGTGTAGCGATGCGTATCGCCGATATCGGCCCCCGCGCGGCGGACTACTCGGCGGACTCCGAGGGGTCACAAGGCAGTGAGTCCCCCATCGACAACGAGGGCCGAACCGGTGACGTAGCTCGAGGCCGGGCTGGCGAGGAAGAGCAGAGCCGAGTCGATCTCGGCTTGGGTGCCAGACCGCCCGAGCATGCTGTGGTCGGCCAACATCTTTTCCAAACCGGCTGCATTCTCGGTCATCTCACTACGGAAGAACCCCGGCAGGAGTGCATTGACGCGAACGCCGCGACGCAACGACCATTGCTCCGCCAAGTCGCGTGTCAACCCGAGGACACCCGCCTTGCTCGCAGCGTAAGCCGCCTGCGGCAGGCGGGGGGCGACCAAACCGAGAACACTCGCCACGTTCACAATCGACGACCCCTCGGGCATGACGCCGACGGCTGCCTGCGCCATCCAGAACGATCCATTGAGATTGACATCGATGACCTTGCGGAAGCCCTCTTCGGTCTCCTTGGAGGCGGGGACCACGTCCGCGATGCCGGCGTTGTTGACCAGGACGTCGATCCTGCCGAACTCGTCGACCGTGCGGCTCACCAAAGCCTTGCAATCATCCGGGGAACTGACGTCGGTCCGGTGGGACAGCGTCACCCCTCCTGCCTCGCGCAACTGGTTTTCGACATCGCTCAGTTTGTCTGTCCGACGAGCAGCAAGCACGACGGTGGCGCCGACTGCCGACAGGGCGCGTGCGAAACCGACCCCCAGCCCCGAACTTGCTCCCGTCACCACGACAACCTTGCCGTCCAGCCGGAACGCATCCAATGGATTCACTGCCACACCAACTTTCGCGTTTGGTTCGCCGCTCCGCGTGGGATCACCCCACTCGAAGAAAAGGGCTCAGAATCCGCTGACAATAACACATTGTATGTTACGTTCCTGGGGATGGCCGGCTGGCACGACATCCGGAGACCGCCGGCCCACTCTGCTTCTCCGGCCCCAGACAAGGATGTCCTGTGTCTTCCAACCCTCTCGTCACCGCAGAGCCCAGTGATACTGCTGCAAGCAACGATCTCGTCTACACGGAGATGGCCCGCCCCGGAGTACTGCTCGTCCGGCTCGACCGTCCGGACGCACTCAATGCCATGAATGCCTCCCTGATCGAGGCACTCCACGCGGTCCTACGCCGAGTCCGCGACGACGCCGACGTGCGGACCATCGTTCTCACCGGCGCCGGCACCACGTTCTGTGCGGGGCTGGACCTGCGCGGTTACGGCACGGTGCCGACCTCCACCGGACCTGAGGGACGTCCGCAGGAGGGGATGCGCGCAACCGAGCACATCGCCAACCTGGCGGATGCTCTGCGCCGCGCCCGACAGCCAGTGATCTGCGCGATCAACGGTCCCGCAGCGGGGGGCGGGATGGCACTGTCACTGCTCTGCGACATCAGGTTGATGAGCGAATCGGCAACATTGCACCCGTCCTTCATCAAGCGTGGCCTCAGTAACTGCGACGTCGGATTGAGCTGGATCCTGCCCCGCGCCATCGGGTTCTCTCGATCGGCGGAGATTCTGCTGTCCGGTCGAACGATCGCCGCCGACGAAGCGCACAGGATCGGACTCGTCTCGCAGGTACTGCCCGCCGAGGACTTGCTGTCCGCCGCGCTGGACCTGGCCTCCAAGATCGGTGCTAACAGCCCGTTCGGGGTCTGGATGACCAAACAGGTCATGTGGGACAACCTCGAGACGCCGGGGATCCGAGCGGCAATCGATCTCGAGAATCGGACACAGATCCTGAGCGTCCTGACCACCGATCACCGTGAGGCGGTGTCCGCGTTTCTCGAGAAGCGGGCGCCCGAGTATCGCAATCACTGACGGCCACAGCACGTTCGACGAATCGGCAGGAGAGGAACATCGTCATGAAGGTTGGAATTTCTGCGGGCTATTGGAGTGGGTCACCGCCGCAGGGCATCGCCGAACGCGTCGCCGAGGCCGAAGCGCTCGGGGTGGACAGTCTGTGGACCGCCGAAACGTACGGGTCGGACGCGCTGACCCCGTTGGCCTGGTGGGGTTCCCAAACGACACGGTTGCAGCTCGGCACGTCGATTTGCCAGATGTCGGCGCGGACGCCGACGGCGTTGGCGATGGCGGCGCAAACTGTCGACCACCTCAGTGGTGGTCGGATGATCGTCGGCATCGGGGCCTCGGGGCCGCAGGTCGTCGAGGGCTGGTACGGGCAGCCGTATCCGCGGCCGCTCGAGCGGACTCGCGAGTACGTCGAGATCATGCGCGCGGTGTGGGCCCGGGAGAAGCCCGTCACGTTCGCCGGGCGGCACTATCAGCTGCCCTTCGACGGCGGCAGTGGGCTCGGGAAGCCGCTGAAGTCGATCGTGCACCCGCTTCGTGCGGACGTTCCGATCTATCTCGGGGCCGAGGGGCCGAAGAACGTGGCGCTGGCGGCGGAGATCGCCGACGGCTGGACGCCGCTGTGGTTCTCCCCCAAGAGCGACGAGTTCTACCGGGCTGCCCTTGCGGAGGGGTTCGCCCGCGCCGGCGCCCGCCGGACGGCGGACGACTTCGAGATCGCCAACACGTGCTGGTTGGTGGAGAACGACGACGTCGAGAAGGCGGCGGCGAAACTGAAGCCGGTGGTCGCCCTGTATGCCGGGGGCATGGGTGCCAAGGGCGCCAACTTTCACAACGACGTCTTCACCCGCATGGGCTGGGGCGAGGCATGTGCCGAGATCCAGCGGTTGTATCTGGAGGGTCGTTCGGACCTCGCCGCGCAGGCGGTACCGACAGCAATGGTGGAGGATGTCGCACTCGTCGGGCCGGCCGACAAGATCTGCGAGGACATCGTCACACGATGGAAGTCGACCTGCCTGACGACGATCGTGCTGGCGGGATGGCCACGCCCGGATACCCGTGCACGCATCGTGGAAGCGATTCGCGCGTAACCGGAGTAGACCGCGTCCGGGCCGTCCCGGTCCCCCACCACTGGGTGCGGGACCGGCACGGCCCACCGATCTATGGTCACACGAAAAACCTGCTCGCGCGTGCAACGAGCACGGGACGTCCCCGATCAGTTCTCCGGGACTCAACCAGGGCTGCACAGCCCGTGCGACCTGGGCCGTCCGGCGCTCTCCGCGCCGTCTACCGAACCTTCACGACGGGGTGGGTGTCGGCACTTCTGTTAGGCGGTGTCGCCGGAGGTAGGCCACGGCCGCAGTGCTGTTCACGGAACGGGCAGCGCCCGCTTGGCTTCTCTCGCGCGCGCGAAGTCGAGGCCGGCGGTCCACGTCGTTGCCTTCATGATCAGGCCGCGGTACTTCATGATGTCGGCCTGGCGATTGAGGGCGAGTGCACCGACCAGGCGGTCACCACCGCGATAGAGAGCAACGAATCGGCCGCTGCCGACGTCGCCGATGACCTCGATCTCGTCGGCATCCGGGACACCGACGAACTGGATCCGCGTGTCGTACCAGTCCGACCAGAAATACGGGACGGTCGAGTACGGGGTGGCCGCGTCCGGATCGAGAGCGTTTCGGGCGGCCAGTGCCCCTTGTTCGGCGGCGCTTGTCCAGTGTTCGAGGCGCATGGTGCGGTCGAACAGCGGGTTGCGCCAACGGCATACGTCGCCCGCCGCGTAGACGCCGGGTACACCGGTCCACAAGGTGCTGTCGCAGACGATGCCGTTGTCGAGCGGCAATCCGGAACCGTCGAGCCAGTCGGTCGCCGGGGCCGCTCCGACACCGACCACGACCAGGTCGGCGGGCAGGACCGTGCCGTCGGAGAGCCGCACCCGTTCGACGGCGGTCTCCCCCTCGATGGCCTCGACGGCAACGCCACATCGCAGGTCGGTGCCGTTCGCCGTGTGCAGTGCCGAACACGCCACACCCATCTGGTCACCGATTGCTCGGACCAGCGGCGTCGGCAGCGCCTCGACCACGGTCACGTCGAGTCCGCGCTTGCGGGCCCCAGATGCAACTTCCGATCCGATGAAACCGGCGCCGATCACCACGGTGCGCGCACCAGCGTCAAGTGCGGACCGGACCGCCCTGGCGTCGTCGAGCGTGCGGAGGGTATGCACGCCCGCCAGTGCCTCGGTGCCGGGGAGCGTGCGGGCGCGGGCACCGGTCGCGAGCACGAGGGCGTCGTAGTCGACGCAGGTGCCGTCGACGGCGACGGTGCGCTGTTCGGTGTCGAGACCCGTTGCGGGCGCGCCGAGGACCAGTTCGACATCCAGCTCCTGCAGCCCGGCGAGGTCGCGGTAGGCGAGCTCGGACTGCCGGTCGGTGTCGGCGTCGAGGAATGCCTTCGACAGAGGCGGCCGATCGTAGGGAAGGTGATCCTCGGCGCCGATCAGGGTGATCGATCCGGTGAATCCAGTCTTCCGTGCCGCTTCGGCCGCCCGCAGGCCTGCAAGCGACGCCCCGACGACGACCAGACGCGTGGTCATCGGATCAGCCGCAGCGCGGCCGTGGGGCAGCCCTCGACGGCCTGCTCGACCTCCGCCAACTGGTCGTCGGTGATCTCCTCGGTCAGCAGGACCAGGTCACCGTCGTCGTTGACCTCGAAGACATCGGGGGCGATGGACTCGCAGATCCCCAATCCCGTGCATTTCGTTCGATCCAACTCGATCTTCATGCAAATCACCATAACAGAGGATATGGTATGTTGGAACCCAATTTGGGATTCGAGATCACAGGAGGCGTCCGATGGCGGATTCTCGCGGGGCCGCGATCGCCGGGCTCGGCATTACCGAGGTGGGAAAGGTTTTCGGTCGCAGCGCAACAGATTTCGCGGCCGATGCGGTTCGCCGGGCCGCCACTGATGCCGGTCTGCACCTGTCCGACATCGACGGACTGTTGATCAACAGCGGACTCAAACGCGATGTGTCGATCACCCTGCAGAACGTCCTCGGCCTCCGCGACCTCCGGCTCCTGACGGAGATGAATGCGTACGGTGCCTCGGCCGGCTCGATGGTGTCCTACGCGGCAGCGGCGGTCACCAGCGGCATGGCCGAGGCCGTGGCGTGTGTGTTCGCCGATGCGCCGTTGAAGCCGAAAGTGTCCGCCGGCGCCGCCTACACCGGCCGCAGCGCCAAGCCGATCGTCGGCCTGCCCAGCTATCTCGTCGCCAGTGGCATCACGAACGCCAACGCCAAGTACGCGTTCGCCACCCGCCGCCACATGGAGACCTACGGCACCACCACCGAACAGCTCGGCGAAATCGCGGTCGCGCAGCGTGCGTGGGCGGTGCACAACCCGCTCGCCCAGATGCGCACCCCGATCACCCTCGAGGACCATCAGAGTTCACGCTGGATCGCAGAACCGCTGCGACTGCTGGACTGCTGCCTTGTCTCCAATGGCGGTGCGGCGGTGATCGTCACCACCGCGGAGCGAGCGAAAGACCTGGCGCAACCACCGGTACACGTGCTCGGGTGGGGACAGGGCCATCCAGGGCAGGTCGCCGAACGCGGTTCGGATTTCGGGCTGCGCACCGGTGCGGCGATCTCCGGACCCACTGCACTACGCATGGCGGGGGTGACGGTCGACGACGTCGATCTACTCGAGCTGTACGACTGCTACACGTTCACCGTTCTCGTGACACTCGAAGACTACGGCTTCTGCGCCAAGGGTGAGGGTGGCAAGTTCGTCGCGAACGGGCGCACCGGGCCCGGCGGTGAGCTGCCCGTCAACACCGGCGGCGGACAGCTTTCGTCGTACTACTTGTGGGGAATGACTCCGCTCACCGAGGCGGTCATTCAGGCCCGTGGTCAGGGCGGCGGCCGTCAGGTCGACAACCACGACGTGATCTTGGTCAGCGGCAACGGCGGCATCCTCGATCACCACTCGACGCTGATTCTCAGTCCCCGCTGATCGAAAGGTCCAGTCATGACAAACGATCTCGCTGAAGTATCCGGTCCGGCCGTCCTGCGTGACGCCCGCAGCGGCGAGTTCTTCGATGCCGCGGCCGCCGATCAACTTGCGATTCGACGCTGCACCCACTGTCACCACGCGTTCAGCCCCGAGGCTCGGACCTGTACTGCCTGTGGCAGCTCCGATCTGAGCTGGGACACTGCGACGGGAGCGGCGACTCTGGTGTCGTGGGCCGTGGTGCACCATCCGCCGCATCCAGCCTTCGCCGAGCAAGTCCCCTTCCCCATCGGGCTGGTGGAGTTGAAAGAGGGGCCGTGGATCAACGCACGTATCGTCGGATACAACCCGGGCGAGTTACGCGCCGGGCTCCCCCTGCACGTCGCGTTCGTTCATCCCGAGGTCGGTGACTCATACCCGGTCTTCCGGGTGGAAGCTCTGGCCGACGAGTAGCCCAGATGCGCATTACCCCCTTGCCGGACCACTCCTGCTCCGGCATCCGAGCGGCGGCGACCCTCGTAGCCCCGCTGATCTCCGGGGCAACGGGCGCGACCCGAACCCGACCACGCGACCGGCCTGGCTTCGTCGCTTGATCACTCAGCCGCCCCAACGCATTTCCCGCAGAGGTCACATGAGCGAGACTTCTTCTGAGAATGACCGCTCGCAGGGATTCAGAAAAGCGATGGCAAGTATTCGATGGCAGACCCCATGAAATTTTCCGGATTGAGGAGCTCGCATGAATGTGCACGACGCGGTGCGATCACGACGCTCCGTGCGCGACTTCACTGACCAACGTGTCGACCGAGCGGTCCTCGAACGCGTCCTCGAGTCTGCCGCGCGTACCCCATCGGGCGGCAACATTCAGCCCTGGCACACGTACGTCGTCACCGGCCAATCCCACGCTGCAATCGTCGAGAAGATGTCCGCCCGACTCACCGCCGGCGACCTCGGCGACGCACCGCAGTATCCGATCTACCCCGCCGACCTGAAATCACCGTACCGCGAGCGCCGCGTCTCGGCGGGCCAGCAGCTCTACTCCGTCCTTGGCATTCCGCGAGAGGACAAGAAGGCCCGGCGCGCGTGGTTCGCCCGAAACTGGCAGTTCTTCGGTGCCCCGGTTGGGCTCTTCTGCTATGTCGACCGCAACATGGGTTCGGCGCAGTGGTCCGACATTGGTATGTATCTGCAGACGATCATGCTGCTCCTACGAGAGGAGGGATTAGCGAGCTGCCCCCAGGAGGCGTGGTCGGTTTACCATACGACAGTCGACGAAATCGTCCAGCCGCAAGCAGATCTGATGTTGTTCTGCGGGATGGCTATCGGATACGAGGACACCGCTGTGAGCGGAGGCACGATAATCGACCGCGCCCCGATGTCGGAGACAGTCCAGCTCCTCGGCTGAATTGTCCTGCGGAACCGCTTCGACTGGAGGCCGATACTCCTGTCCCGCTGCACTTTCATCGACACACGTCCGTATCTGCACGATCGATTACTCGTTGGGTGCTGGATGCTCGCCGGTTGCGTGCACCCACCCCTCCTGGCCGGGTGCGAGAATCCGGTTGGTGGACCGACGGAGGCCGATCACGCTCCTTGTAGTGGGCGTGGATGACGGGACCCGTCCCTGTCCCGTCATCCACGACCGGTCGGCAGGTCTGCCCGGGACCTGCCGACGTCGGTGTGGCAGCTAGTGCGGCACCAGAATCGGCTTGACCACCTTGCCGTCGAGCGCGGCCCGCTCGGCGGCGTCGATGTCGTCGAGAGCGAACTTCTCGATCAACCGGTCGAACGGGAACTTGCCGTCCTGCCAGAGCGAGATCAGGCGGGGAATGAACAGATGTGGGATCGCGTCGCCTTCGACGATGCCCTTCACGGTCCGTCCGGTGCACAGCGCTGTGACACTGATTCGCAGATCACCGGCGGGCGCGCCGATCAGCCCGCATACCCCGGACGTCCGGAGTGTGTCGATGGCGGTCGCGATCCCCCGTGGCGCCCCGGTCGTGTCCAGTGCGTAGTCGGCGCCGCCTCGCACCGTGCGGCGGATTTGGCGAGTGACGTCGTCCGCGCCGCCGTCGATTATATGAGTGGCCCCGAGGTCGCGGGCCAACTCCAACCGGTCTCGGTTGAGATCGACCGCGACGATGGTCGCCGCTCCGGCGACACGCGCCGCCATCACCGAGGCCAGACCCACGGCGCCGGCACCGAAGACGACAATGCTGGCACCGACCTCGGTCCCGAGCGAGTTCAACACGGCGCCCGCCCCGGTCTGAAAGCCGCAACCCAGCGGGCCCAGCAGTTCCAACGGCAGCGACGGGTCGACCTTGACAGCGTTGCGCGCGTCGACCACAGATCGGGTGGCGAAGGACGACTGCCCGAACCAGCGCGCGGACACCGGCGCTCCGCCTGCGTCGTGCGCATTGGTCGACCCGTCGGCGCTGCGACCGGACATGTTGCGGGGAAAGAAAGTGTCGCAATATGCCGGACGGGCCTGCCGGCAATTGGCGCAGGTTCGGCACGAATCGAAGGACAACACCACGTGGTCACCAACCGCGAGACCCTGCACGTGGGATCCCACCGCTTCGACCACCCCGGATCCTTCATGGCCCGGAACCAGCGGCAACGGCATGCCCGGTTCGGCTCGGGGCAGCAGATCGGTATGACAGAGCCCGACACCCGCGATCCGCACCGCGATATCGTCGGGTCCGGGCGGATCGAGGGTCAACTCCTCGATCGAGTACGGCCCGTCGGGCGAACGAAGCACTGCGGCAATAGTCTTCACAGCGGGCTCAGTTCGCCACGGCCGAGGCGAGGAACTCGTCGTTGTGCTCCCCCGGGGACGGCGGCACGCCGACAGCCGCCGGAGTGAAGCTGTCGAACCGCGCGGGCGTCCGGACGACCACCTGCGCGTTCTCTCCTTCCCCGACGGTGACGGCGAGTTCGTTCTCGGCGAACAGGGGGGTGTGCACCACCTGCTTCCAGTTGTAGGCGAGCGTGGCCATCAGTCCCTTCTCGTGCAGTGCGTCCACCCACTGCGCAGCCGTTCGTTCGGCCAGCGCCGACTCCAACTCGTCCTTGAGTTCGTAGTAGTTGACGGCGCGCAGTTTTTGGTCGGCGAAGCGTTCGTCCTCGGTCAGGTCGGGCCGGCCGATCACCTCACACAGCAGAGCCCAGTGCTTGGGGACGTAGGCGCTGAGCACAAGGTGGCCGTCCGCGGCCTTGAACGCATCGGAGGGTTGAGTCGCGAACGCAACTTGCTTGCGCGGCTTGCCATCCGGGCCACGGGTGAGGGCGGGCTTCGCGGACTTCGACGAGGCGTTGGGGTCCTTGTTCAAATGCAGGGTGAGCTGGTTGGCCTGCAGACTCACCGCGACGTCGTACATCGCGACCTTGACGACATCGGCGACACCGTGACGTTCCCGATTCAGCAGTGCGGCGAGAACGGCCTGAGCGAAGACGTGCCCGGTGGCGCCGTCGACGAGCTGGAACGGAATGATCTGCGGTCCACCCTCCGCCGTCCGTAGCCCGGTCGTCATTCCGGCCTCGGCCTGCACCATCAGGTCGAGACCGGGGCGGCTGCTGTTGACACCGTTGCCGCCGTAGGCCGACAGTCGGGCGTAGACCAGCGACGGGTTACGCCCCTGCAACGTCTCCGGCCCCAACCCCATCTTTTCCATCACCCCGGGGCGAAACGCCTCGAGCACCACGTCGGCGCTGTCGGCGAGGCGGAGAACGTGCTCACGGCCTTCGTCGGACCGTAGATCGACCATCACCGACTTCTTCCCGCGGTTGTTCGGCAGAAAGTAGGTCGCCAAGGGCTTGCGCCCGGGAACGACGGAGACGATGCGGCGAGCGGATTCACCTCCCGGCGCTTCGATTTTGATCACCTCGGCACCGAGGTCAGCCATCACCTGTCCGGCCAGCGGTCCGGCAACGTTCTGCGTGAAGTCCAGCACCCGGTAGCCGTCGAGTGGCCGCGGGCCGTCACTGCTCGGCATCATGTTCACCTTTCTGGGCATAACGACCTACATAACATGATCTATGTTGTCGTCACCATAACTGCATTCATGGTCGAAGTCCAGAGGCTTTTTATCTGCCGATCGGGTCACCGCGCGGACCGCGGCGGTCCGTCCAGGAACCAGAAGATGGTCCAAATTCTCTGACGTAGAAGAGGATTGATCAGTGCGCAGGACCCGTTCGCCTGAATACGCCTCAGGAGGGCTCGCGGCGAACGTCGCACCGCTTGTTTGCCGCGGAGCGGTGCTCGAATCCGCGCACGGCTTTCACACCCGAGTCGACAGCAGGCGGGGCACCGGCCGTCCGCGGCACCACGTGGGCACCACAGCCGAGGAGTGGAGCCCGTCAGGCTCTTTGGGTCAGTTCAGCGTGCGAATAGATGAGCCGCACGAACTCGTCGAGAAGCTTGTCGAGGGGCGCGTACCCGCCGTCGGCGGCCACCTGCTGATAGCCCACCAGCATGGACATGCCGAGTGAGGTCACCACCTTGGCGGTCGCGCGATCTCCGACGACCCGGAGCACTGCCTTGTAGACCGTCTTGCGCCGGGCGTCGTCCACCCGGTTTCGCACCTCGCGTACCGATTCGTCGTTGGCGGCCCACGCCCTGATCGCTGCTTCCGCTTCGTGATTCAGTCCGAGGGTGAGGCGGCGCAGGGATTCGATGTCCTCTTCTGGTGGGCCGGCGCCGAATTCGACGTCACGCAGGATCACCACCTGACGGTTCTCCCAGAAGGTCAGCAATGCGTCGACGAAGCCCTGCCAGCTACCGAAGTGGTGATAGAACGAGCCGCTGGTCACGCCGAGTTTCTTGCACATCATCCCGATGTTCAGACCCGTGAAGCCGAGCTCGGCGAGCGCCGCGAGAGCCGACTCGAAGTACTGCTCTGGGGTGACTATCCGTGACATGGTCCGCCCCGATCGTTGGTCGCCTACCCGTCAATAACACAGTCTATCGTATCGAGGCCCTCGCTCCTCGCCGAAGAGGCTCGCGCAGTCCTTCCCCATCTACATAACATGCGCTATGGTACGGACATGTGGTGTTTCTATGACAGGCTCTTCATCGGGGGCAAATGGGTACGTCCGGCATCTCCGGCCACCCTCCAGGTCGTCTCCGCCAGCACCGAAGAGGTGATCGGATCCGTCCCGAAGGGCAACGAGGCCGACGCCGACGCTGCTGTCGCCGCGGCCCGCCGCGCATTCGACGACCCGACCGGCTGGTCCAGCTGGTCCCCCGACCAACGCGCGGACGCACTACTGCGCTTGGCGACCGCCATCGACAAATACAGCGGGGCCATTGCCATTCGGGTCAGCAGCCAGAACGGCATGCCCACGAGCATCAGCAAGCAGACCGAGGCAGTCGTGCCCGCGACGCTGCTGCGGTATTACGCCGGACTGATCCGCGACACTGCCGTCGAAGTGCACCGGCCCTCGCTGGTCTACGGCACGACCGCGGTCCGCAAGGAACCGCTCGGCGTCGTCGCCGCCATCGTCCCGTGGAACTTCCCGCAGTCGTTGACCTTCTTCAAACTCGCCCCCGCCCTGGCCGCGGGATGCACGGTCGTCATCAAACCCTCGTCCGAGACCGTCCTCGATGCGTTTCTGCTCGCCGACGCGGTCGCAGAGGCGGATCTCCCAGCCGGCGTGATCAACATCGTCACCGGCGGCGGCCGGACGGTGGGAACGCATCTGATCCACCACCCCGGAGTCGACAAGGTGGCCTTCACCGGCTCCACCGACGCCGGGCGCACCATCGCCGAACAGTGTGGGCGGCTGCTCAAACCGGTCACCCTCGAACTCGGCGGCAAGTCCGCGGGAATCATCCTCGACGACGTCGACCTCCATCGGAGCATGAGATCGATGTTCTCCTCGACCCTGCTCAACAACGGCCAAACCTGCTTCATCAGCACCCGCATCCTCGCCCCGGACAACCGCTACGACGAGGTCGTCGACGCGTTCACCGCGATGGCCTCGGCACTGCGTGTCGGTGACGCCCTCGACCCCAAGACCCAGATCGGCCCGGTCGCCAGCGCGCACCAACGCCACAACATCGAGGCACACATCGCCCAAGGAAAGAGCGAGGGAGCACGCATCACCACCGGCGGCCGACGGCCGGCGGATCTCGACCGCGGCTGGTTCGTCGAACCGACGATCTTCGCCGACGTCGACAACAAGGCGACCATTGCGCAGGAAGAGATCTTCGGCCCGGTACTGAGCATCATCCGCTACCGCGACGAAGACGAAGCCGTCCGGATCGCCAACGATTCCGTCTACGGTCTCGGCGGCACCGTGTGGACCGCCGACCCCGACCGGGGGCTGGCCGTAGCCCGACGCGTCCAGGCCGGTGCCGTCGGCGTCAACGGGTTCACCCTCGACCATGGGGCCCCGTTCGGTGGCGTCAAGTCGAGCGGTCTCGGGCGGGAGCTCGGTCCCGAGGGCCTGCATCCGTACCAGCAACTCAAGTCCGTCTACCTGCCCGCTTGATCTTGGAGAACCTGATGACCGCTGCACGTACCGACGCCGCAATCCGCCCCTACCACGAGATCGACTTGTCCTCCAAGGCGTTCTGGGCGAAATCCGCCATCGAACGGGAAGCCTCGTTCGCCCAACTCCGCGACCACAGTCCCGTCAGTTGGCAACCACCCGTGGAGGACTCGTGGCTGCCCGAGCCGGGCGACCCGGGATACTGGGCGGTGGTGCGGCACGCCGACATCGTCGACGTCAGTCGCCGCAGCGAGGTCTTCATCTCGGGCCTGGGGGTGCAGTTCGAGAATCTCCCGCCGGATGTGCTGCGCGGCTCGCAGTCGATCCTCGCGATGGACCCGCCCGACCACACCAAGATTCGCAAGCTGATCAGTGCCGCCTTCACTCCGCGGCAGGTCAAACGAATCGAAGACCAGATCAAACGCAACGCCTCCGAACTCGTCGATGCCATCGCCGCGAGGGGCGACTCCGAGTTCGTCAGCGAAGTCGCCGCCAAGCTACCGATGCGAACCGTCTGCGACATGATCGGCATCGACCGCGACGAGCAGGAGAAGGTGGCCCACGCCGCCGAGGTCATCACCGGATGGAACGACCCCGAAGTACGGGGCGGCCGCGAGAGAGGGCCCGCACTGGCCGAGGTCGGCTGGTATCTCACCAAACTTGCCCGCACACTCGCAGCGCAGCGCCGAGCCGAGCCCCGGGATGATCTGATCAGCGCCCTGGTCAACGCCGAGGTGGACGGTGAACGACTCAACGACATCGAAATATCGTCCTTCTTCACACTCTTGTGCGTCGCCGGCACCGATACGACGCGGCAGACCGCCACACACGCGGTGAAGGCATTGACCGATTTTCCTGACCAGCGAGCCTGGCTCCTGGAGGACTACGACGGCCGGATCAACAACGCGATCGAAGAGTTCGTGCGCTGGGCGTCCCCGGTGATGACCTTCCGGCGCACCGCCATCGAAGACACCGAACTGGCCGGTCAGCCCATCAAGGCCGGCGAGAAGGTGGTCATGTTCTATCCCTCCGGGAACTGGGACACCGCGGTCTTCACCGACCCCGACACCTTCGACCTGTCACGATCGCCGAACCCGCACGTCGGTTTCGGCGGCGGCGGAAACCACTTCTGCCTCGGCAATCAGGTCGCCAAGAGTCAGCTGCGGGCGCTGTTCCGCGAACTGCTCACACGAATTCCCGATTTCCGGGCGGGTGACCCCGTCATGCTCGAGGGCAACTTCATCCATGGTGTGAAGTCGATGCCCATTCACTTCACACCCGAACAGTCGTGAGATTCCTACGCACTCCATGATGATTGGTAGAGAACATGACAGTACGCACCGACAAAATCCACAGCATCACATCGGCTGCTTCGAGCACCCCGAGTATCGCGATCGCACCTGAGATCATCTCCCGGCTGATCGGCACTCTGCCTGGTAGCGGACCGGAAGTGTCGACAGCTGCACCGGCCACCGGGCAACAATTGGCGACCTTCCGTACCTCGACCGTCGACGACGTGGCGGCGGCGTTCACCGCCGCCCGCACCAGCCAACGCACATGGGCTGCCACATCACCACGGGAGCGGGCCAAACCTTTCCTGCGGCTGCACGACCTCGTCCTCGCGAACGAAGGCCTCATCGACATCGTCCAGGCCGAGACCGGCAAGTCCCGCAACAGCGCATTCGAAGAGACCCTCGATGTCGCGGGACTGGCGCTCTATTACGGCAGGCACGCATCGACGTTCCTCGCCCCCCGCAAACGAGCCGGCGCCATCCCCCTCGCGACACAAACCCGCGAATTGCGGCAGCCCAAGGGCGTGGTGGGCATCATCTCCCCGTGGAACTATCCCCTGTCGCTGGGTGTCTGCGACATCATCCCCGCGCTCCTCGCCGGCAATGCCGTGGTCCACAAGCCGGACACGCAGACCGCGCTGACCGCACTACGCGCGCGGGAGCTCCTCGTCGAAGCCGGCCTCGACCCCGCACTGTGGCAGGTCGTCGTCGGCGAGCCGGCAACGGTCGGACAGCCGATCATCGACCACGCCGACCACATCTGCTTCACCGGCTCGACCAGCGCGGGCCGCAAGATCGCGGAGGCGGCCGCGCGCCGACTCATCGGTTGCACACTCGAGCTCGGCGGCAAGAACCCCATGCTGGTGCTCGACGACGCCGATCTCGACAAGGCCGCCAAGGGAGCAGCTCGGGCGTGTTTCTCCACCGCCGGGCAGCTCTGCCTGTCGACCGAACGCCTGTACATCGCCGGCGCCATCTACGACGAATTCGTCCGCAAGCTCGTCGCGCAGACCCAGGCACTCAAACTCGGGAAGGGCGCAGCGTTCGACTACGACATCGGCACTTTGACATCGCAACGACAGTTCGACAACGTCGAACGTCACGTCGCCGATGCCCGCGATCATGGGGCCACAGTGCTCGCAGGAGGACGGCCACGTCCCGACCTCGGCCCGTATTTCTACGAACCGACCATCCTCGAGGACGTCACCCCCGAGATGGAGGTGTACGCCAACGAGACCTTCGGACCGGTGGTCTCGTTGTACCGGGTCGACAGTGACGACGAGGCTGTCCGCCTCGCAAACGACACCGAGTTCGGCCTCAACGCCAGCGTCTGGACCTCCAGCACGGCCCGTGGCCGCCGTGTCGCCGAACAGATCCGTTGCGGAACCGTCAACATCAACGAGGGCTACGGCTCTGCCTACGCGTCCAACGACGCACCGATGGGCGGAATGAAGTCCTCCGGTCAGGGCCGTCGGCATGGCGAACAAGGCATCCTCGAGTACACCGAACTGCAGACCATCGCGAGCCAACACGTCGTGGGATTCGATCCCCCCGCAGGAGTGAGCACCGAGCAGAACGCAACGATCCTCGCCTGGACGTACCGGCTGATGAAGATGTTTCGAATCAAGTAGGAACGTCGTCAGTCCCGCGTCTGCGCGGATCCATTGCTTCTGCAGGCTGAACGACCACGGCCTCCGGGTCGCAGAGGTCAGCCGTGCTCCCACCGGTGGACACGTTTCGCACCCGAACCCGGGGCACCGCAGCGCCGATACTGTCGACCATCGCGGCGACAGCGTCGGTGCGATGGAAGCGACCCAAACGGCAAGAACTCTTAACCCACCTTTCGGCTCCTCCCGGGAGCACCGAAACTCTTTCCCATTCATCTGCAGCGCAATACCGATCGAGGAGTCAGTGTGAAAAGCGATCTTTTCGAGGTCGATCACGAGGCGTATCGCCAGACAGTCCGCCGTTTCGTGGAGAACGACGTTGTCCCGAATCTCGAACGATGGGACGAACAGCGATCGATTGACCGCGAAACATGGTTGGCCGCTGGGAAGTTAGGATTGTTGGGGTTGTCGATCCCTGAGGAGTACGGCGGCAGCGGGGTCACTGACTACCGCTTCCGGGTCGTCGTCATCTCGGAGTTGGCCCGCGTCGGTGCCGCAGCATTGCAGTCCGGATTCTCCACCAACGACGACATCGTCGCGAACTACATCCTGCGACAGGGCAGCGCTGATCAGAAGCGACGATGGTTGCCGGGGTTTACGACCGGGGAGACGATCGGAGCAATCGCGATGACCGAACCCGGAACCGGGAGCGATCTTCGCGGCATCAAGACCACTGCCGTCCAAGACGGCGACGCCTGGGTGGTAAACGGCAGCAAGACCTTCATCACGAGTGGGATCCTCGCGGACCTGGTGATCGTCGTCGTGCGCACCCCCAGCAGCGATGGAAGTGGTGCGCTCAGCCTCGTGGTGGTGGAGGATGGCATGCCCGGATTCCACCGAGGCCGGCAATTGCACAAGGTCGGTCTGTCCGCCCAGGACACCGCTGAGCTGGTTTTCGACGACGTTCGAGTTCCCCAGGAGAATGTGCTCGGTGAGATCGGTGCCGGGCTGCACTATTTGATGGACAGTCTCTCGCTCGAGCGGCTCGGTATCGCGCTCGCTGCGCAGATGTCCGCCGAAGCGGCGCTGCAGTGGACCGTGTCCTACGTGACCGAACGCAAAGCGTTCGGGAAGTCGATCTCCGAATTCCAGAACACCGGCTTCGTCCTGGCCGACCTCGCGACACGGATCGATATGGTCCGCGCCTTCCTCGACCGTGCCGTAATCCAGCACTCACATGGAGAACTCTCACCCACCGACGCTGCCAAGGCCAAGCTCGCTGCTACCGAACTGCAGTGGGACGTCATCGATGCGGGACTCCAGCTGCACGGCGGCTACGGCTACATGATGGAGTATCCGATTGCAAAGGCCTTCATCGATGCGCGCGTGCAGCGTATTTACGGCGGCACCAACGAAATCATGAAGGAGATCATCCAGCGCGATCTCTTCAGTTCAGCGGATAGGCGTAGCTGAAGCCCAACGATGCTCCACGCCACCTAACATCTACTGCAGGTGAGTGTTCCGAGGACGCACCCCGGCGAGGGATCACCACCCTTACACAGCCGACCCGGACCAGCAGTGCTGAGCCGGGGGATGCACGTGCGACACACCCTGATAGACAGCCATGCTCCGGAACTTCGCCGCTGAAGAAACCGTAAGAGCTCGTAGTTTGCACCGTAGAAGTCTGCGGTTTCACAGAAGGATGAGGATATTGCAGCGGGTTTCACACAGCAGCGCACGGCGCACCAATCGCCGTGCGCTACAAACCTGGAGCGCTGGCTCACCCGAAATGGACGCCGAATCCTCGGCAATCGTTGACTTCGCTGTCCGCTGGCTCCCCTTCGGCGGCCCGCCCGCTGATGACATTCTCGTCGAGTTTGGAATCAGCATGCTGACCTTTGCTCAACGGATCGAGAAAATCCTCGTCTCAGGACGCCCCACCGGTCTGTCGCTGGCCGAGCGAAACGGGCTACGCGAAATGGTTGCCGTAGTGGGCCGCACCGCAGAACGAGGATGACTCCTGGACCGAGCGTGCGGTCCCGGGCAAGACCGACCACACTCGGAGGCGCGGACGGCCTGCGCCAACCCGCGCCGCCCGCGCTCAGTTGAGTCTGCTGGTTCGTACGGTGGTGTCCATACAGTCAAGGCGCGTGGCGGGTTTGGCCGCGCCCGCTCATCCGCTAGGGCGACACGCGGCGGCCATTGAGCAGGGACGCGTTAGCTCCGCTGTGCAGTCAACATTTCGACGTCCTTTCCGACGATGCTCACGATGCGATCCCGGTAACGGCGATCAGTGAGGTCAAGGTGGTGTCGACCTACTTCGAGGGGACCGAAACGTCCATGATCTCGCGGCTAACGCGTCCCCATCGAGGCCGAGACCACCGGTAAGTGAGTACCGCTGTCACCAGCCCGGGCGCCGTTCCAACGCCCTGACACCACATCAGGTCATGCACCCGCGTGCCGGTCACGTCGGTCGAATGGATGTCGATGCCACGTCTGAGCGGAAAAGGTGAGCGTGCTCTCCGGGAATGGTCCGGTACGCGGCCGCGGCAGAGGACATCGATACGCATAGGACCGCACTCTCCCTGCGGCTCCAACTACCGGTCTCGACTCATCTTCCGACCCTCGTATTTCGTAGAAATACCGTCACGAGGGTGGTGGAGTGCCGAGTTCGACCTCGGCGAAAACCGCGATTCTTTCCCCGCGGTCTCACGCAGTGTCGCGGCGGCGTAGTGATCGGGATTCCAGGCTGCGTGCAACTGAACACTCAGCGGGGCGACGTCTGTTCGAACCCACTCGCGCAGATTCTCGAGCTCCGGACACGCCGTTTGGTCGGACCGAACGGTCTCGGGTGGCTCGAACTTGCGCGATGCCAAGCCGACTGGGTCGTTGGAGGTCTTTGTGTCCGAAAATTCCTGCGGTGTCGCCGCACTGAACATGACTGTGGCACCGATCTGCCCACCTGAGGTCCACTCATCCAGCGTTGGGCTGCGTAGCGGGGGGTGAGTGTTGAAAGTCACTCTGAAGTTAAGCGGAGCGCATGTTCATATTACTCGGTTTGTCGTACGGTCGAGGTGTGCCCATGTCAAAGAGTCGAGCTGTGAAGCGGCATTTGCGCGCGGATGCGGTGCGGAACCGGTCGGCGATCATCGAGGCGGCCGCGGCCGAGTTCACCACGCGGGGGCGCAGTGCGGACGTGCGCGACATCGCTGCACGCGCCGGTGTGGCGATTGGCACCCTGTACCGCCATTTCCCAACCAAGGATGACCTTCTCGAGATGGTCATGCAGGACCTGTTCTCTGCATGGCAGAACGCCGGCTTGTCGAGTTGGGTGAATCATGCGGACCCGTGGACGGCCTTGACCGGGTTCATCGACGACGCCGTGCGCCGCCAGGCCACCCATGTGGCCTTGACCGAGCGGCTGGCCCGACCCTTCAGCGAACGTCAGCTCGATGAATGCGCCACTCGCGTTGCCGCCGTTGCCGAACAACTCGTGGCCCGTTGCCATGCCGCCGCGGTGTTGCGCGAAGGGGTCACCGGCGAGGACATTATTCAACTCATCATCTGCCTTGCCTCGCTCGCTGATCACAGCGAGATCGGTCGGGTAGAACCTCGAGCCGACATTCCAGCCACCAGGCCCGGTACGGACCTGCGACAACGCACTACGACGCCGTGGGTCCGCCAACTGCAAATCGGGGTCGACGGGCTTCGTCCCGTCCACGGTGCCCTCGCACCTCCGTGAGCCCCATACGTCACACCAACCGACTCGTCCCGCGCTATACCCGCTTTCACGAATCCAGCAGAAGAGGAAAACAGTGGTAAAGCTCTCCATCGTCGAGCAGGTAACAGTCCCCGCAGACGGCAACGCGTTCGACGCATTCGATGAAGCCCTGATCACCACGAAACATGCAGAAGCTCAAGGGTTCCACCGCATGTGGTTCGCCGAACACCACGCTATCGGCTCGGTCGCTTCCCACGCACCGGAAATACTCATGGCCGTCATCGCACGCGAGACCGAGCGCATCCGCATCGGGTCCGGAGCGATCCTACTGAACCACTACAGCCCCCTTAAAGTTGCCGAACTGTTCTACCAGTTGGAGGTCGTAGCGCCCGGACGGTTCGACATAGGCCTGGGCCGAGCCACCGCCGGCCCACTCGTGGACGCGGCGCTCAAACGCGACCGCGAATCCCGGCTCACTGATGACTTCTACCAGCAAGTTCAAGAAGCGCTCGCGTTCCTACGCAGAGACTTCCCAGCCGATCATCCATTCAACCAGATCCAACTGATGCCCACCGTCACCCCCCGTCCCGACCCATGGATCCTCGGTTCGTCCGGCAGCAGCGCGAACCTGGCCGCCGCGCTGGGAATTGGATACTCCTTCGCCGGATTCATCAACCCACCCGGGGCGGTCCGCGCGTTGCAGTCCTATCGCCGGGCGTTCACTCCGACCCAGTACGGCGAACAGGTCCCGCAGGCAATGCTCGGCGTGAGCGTGTTCGCCGCCGACACCGATGCGGAAGCCCACAAGATGACCTGGCCCACCCGCGCCGTCTACGCCAGCCTGGGCCGCACCAGCCCCGGACAGATCGTCGTCCCCTCGATCGACGAGGCCTCCCGCACCCTCACCACCAGTCAAAAGGATGCGCCATCCCGGATCGTCGACGGAATCTGGCCTCAGCAACTGGCCGGGCGCCCGGAAACCATCCGCAGCCAACTAACACAGATGATCGAACAAACCGGTGCTACGGAAATCATGGTGCAAAGCATCAACCCCGATCAAGAAGCCCGACGCTACTCCCACGCCCTGATCGCCGAAGCCTTCGGCCTGCGAACCAACGGGCACAAGGCGGCTATGGGCGCAGTCTGAGGCGAATACGGCATACCCAGGTCCAACTCACCCGCCACCTGATTGATCGCTGCACACTGCCCGCATTCGACTCATCGGGCCCAGCGAGATGGCCACGCGGTTGACGAACACCACCACAACTGGAACCGGAGCGAGCAGGAGTTTGGTCGGCCGTTCACGGAATTTTCATGGTCCTTACCCGCTTGCACCACCCAGTGTCGCCGACACGAGCCTCAAGCTCTGGACATAGACGGATTTCGTGCTGGCCGCTGGGACTTTGTCGGCTCAATCGAATTGCAGGCCAACGAGTCTTGCTGTTCGCGTTCCGCGCACGCCCGTCAGGGCTGCAGAGCCAACATCAACTCGAATGGAAGAAGGCAGAATCCATTGGCGATGTTCGGTGGCGTCCATGGATGTCTGCGCAATGGAAATGATCTGCGCCGATACCACTTCGTGACAGCGGCATTCATATCGTTCGACAATCCACACCCCTGAACGCCCTCCACTGCACTGCAGATGCGACAAACGCGCCTCGACTCTTGGCTCGTCACACCGAAGGTAATCTGTCCACAACGTGGCTCCCACAACCCCAAATGGCGTGCCGTTTTCGTCATTGACGCCATTCTTACGACCTCATATTTGAATCGAAATACCTACAGCAGCACCGTCTTTCTTCACGCACGAGTGCGACCCGCCCCGAAAGCAATCTGGCCGATCCATCACCAACCACCACAGTCTGTCCGGGGTCGTACTGGCCAGGTCCTCACCGAGCGTATGTGCACGATCGCCCCGAGAAACTTCTACGCCTGACGGGCCCGCCGGCTATCGAACCAGACCGTGTGGCGCGCCACCATGACCGCGGTCCTGACGTCCTACCAAGTCGAGCGTGACGGACACGGTTGGCGTCGGCCGGAGTCGCTGTACAGATCAGTGGTCGTGTCGGCCCAAATGCGACGGGAGGGCATCGCGGTCGCCCCGGTGCGCCTTACAACGGCTCATACGCGTCAACCGCTGGCACGTTGACGCCAGGTCGACGAAGGTCCGCACCACCACCCCGGACGCATCGGCGCCGCGGGCGGCGAATCAGGCGTGCTTGTTGCGGCTGATGCAGGGGAACCCGCTGCGCGGGAACATCATTAAACCGCCACGTACTACGCCACACGATGCGCCGATCAATCGCACAAACTGCCCTGCGAGCCGTAAGGCCCCGAGACGGTTTCGCGGACCGTGAGATCGTGCTTCACCCAGTTCTCCACCGCCCCGCTATCAGATAGACAATCGATGCTCGCCGAAGAAGGCGCGATACTCCTGGGCGAGGAGGTCAGGCGCCTCCGATGGGAGAAAGTGGCCTCCTCGCGGGAGCACGGTCCACCGCGCAAGGTTCACACGCCGCTCAACGGCGGCCCGCGGCATGAGCGCAACCTCCTTCGGTGCCACCGCCACGCCCGTCGGGACCGGTATCGAAGGCGCGTCTTGACGTAGCAGCGACCATTCGGTCGGCGCGGGCATACCTGTCGCGTGAACGCCCCCTCCATACTGTTCCTTGTAGAGCCGGAGCGACGAACCGATTGTATTGGTCAGCCAGTACACAGATGCCAGGCTGCACAGGAAGTCACGGCCGCGGTAGGACATCACATCGCTATTGCTGTCGCTCCAAGCCCGACGCCGAGCCCATATCCACGCCGCTGTCCCGACTGGCGAGTCTGCGAGCGCGTAGCTGATCGTCTGTGGTTCGGTGCTATGCAGCACTCGATGCGCGGTAATCAGCGGTACTGCCTCCCGATTGCGCGCGATCATCCACTTCTCGTCGGGGGCGTAGTCCTCCTGTCGCACGTCCTTGTAGTGAAACTCGGGCAACAGCAGGATGCAAAAGTGCACAGCGATCATGCGCTCGGGGTACGCATGACCGAGTTCGGCGGTGATAGCGGAGCCCAGGTCTCCGCCGGCTGCCGCGAACCGTTCGTAACCCAGGACCTCGGTCATCAGCTTCACCCAAAGGCGCCCAATTCCCCGGATGTCGAGGCCTGGGGTTCGAAGCGGTGACGAGAACCCATACCCGGGGAGCGACGGGACGACGATGTCGAAGGCCACGTCATCATTATCTCGCGTGAGTTCTTCGACTACACCACGCCAGTCCCAGAAGGTCCATGGCCAGCCGTGCGTCAGTATCAGCGGGATAGCATTGGGCCGGCCACTTCGTATGAGCATGAAATGGATCAGTACGCCATCGATCTCTACTCGGAACTGGTCGTAGGCATTCATGCGCGCCTCCGCTGCCCTCCAGTCGAAGTCGTCTGCCCAGTAGCTCACCATGTCGCGGAGCCAGCCCTGTTCGACGCCGTAGTCCCAGTCGGAATTTCCGAAGTCTCCAGGCCAGTTGGTCGCCCGTAGCCTTTGACGCAGATCGTCGATCCGTTCGTCTGGGATGTGAATGCTGAACTTTTCCGGTTCCATCACCCTCCGTAATGCCAGCCAGTAGGACTCCGAAGTTTCTTCGGAGAGGTGAAAATTCATATTCGTATTAGCATACTTCCTAGAGAGGAATATCGAAATAGGTAACGTATTTTCAGAAACAGGATCGCCGTAACGGATGGAGCAGAAACCGGCCTTCCTGCATCGATGAGGAGTTGCGGACGACATCGATCCGGCCATGCACACGCGACAGACATGATCACTGCGTGATAATCCTCTCCGGCACAGTGGGCTTCGACCCTTCCCGGCGGCAAGATGCGAACCCTGGCCGTGGTGATCGGCGGGCGTCACGCACGCGTGGAGAACTGCTACGACGAGGACTGCTACGTCGAATCGATCAACATCCGCGCCAAGCGCTCCCAACTCCCCCACCTATGCGACGTTTGCCGTACCGACGAAGGTGTCGGACATACCTGTCGGAGATTCCAGAGCAACGCTCGAGGGGGACCGCTATCCAAACGACACGGACTGGACTTCCTCGAGACAATCGCAATACCAATGATGTCGTCCGTCGGAGCACGCATCGGACCACTCCGCGCATCCGCCACTCAAATGATTTGAGCTTCTGACTCTTTGATCGGTGGATGGTGCAGGCAAGCCCCGGATGACCGGAGCCTCCTGCGTCCACGCCAATCGCAATCAACCGCTCGTGTTGGCCCGTCGATGGGCAGCATCACGCCGGTAAAGTAGCCCGCCTCGTCCGACGCCAGGAACTGCGACCAACCTACTGTCGTCTGGTAAGTGCATGTTTCGACGTCGTCGAAGGAAGATCAAGTGGTCAGGAGATGACCGGCCAGGCGACCTTCTTCAGTTCGAGGTACTCTGCAAAACCGTACTCGCCGAATTCGCGGCCGAGTCCGCTCTGCTTGTAACCGCCCGAGGGGCCGAAGGTGTCGACGCCGCCGGTTCCGCCGTTGATGAGTACTTCACCGGTGCGCAGCCGCTCTGCCACCTGGTAGCCCTTGAGCGAGTCGCGGGTCCAGATCCCTGCGCTGAGGCCGAAGCGGGAGTCGTTCGCGATTGCGATCGCGTCATCGACTGTGTCGAACGGGATGACCGTTCCGACTGGACCGAAGATCTCTTCCTGAGCGATCGTCATGTCGTTCCGGCAGTCGACGAAGAGCGTCGGCTCCACGAAGTAGCCACGCGCGAGATCGCTCGGGCGGCCACCGCCGAAGGCGACCGTACCGCCCTCGTCGATGCCCGACTGCACGCATCGTTCGACGCGATCGCGCTGCCGTGCGCTGATCAGGGGCCCTAGCACCGAGGTCGGATCGGCCGTGTCGCCGATCTTCATTCCTCCGAGGATGGCGCGCACACGCTCGACAAGCTCGTCGTGGACGCTGCGCTCCACCAGCGTCCGGGTCTGCAGGCTGCATCCCTGACCAGCGTGGAGGGTCATATGGAGGACCACCGACTGTGCCGCCGCGTCGAGATCGGCGTCGGCGAACACGATGCCGGCGGACTTGCCGCCGAGTTCGAGGACGACTTTCTTGATCGTGCCCGCGGCTTGCTGCATCACGCGTCGTCCCACATCGTCGGAACCGGTGAAACTCACGACGTCGACGTGTGGACTCGACGTCAGCTCGACTCCAGACGCCACGCCTCCGGAGACGACGTTGAGCACGCCAGGGGGCAGATCCACCTCGGCCGCCAACTCTCCGAAGATGAGACCCACCAGCGGGGTGAGCTCCGATGGCTTGAGCACGGCCGTACAGCCGGCACCCAGCGCCGGGCCGATTTTCATCAGCGCCAAGTGAAACGGGTAATTGAAGGCCGTGATGAGGGCGGCCACTCCTGCAGGCTCCTCTATCACAACGCCTTGACCCACCCGGCTGCCCAACACCGGCGGGGTGCCGCGCACCGGTTCGTGTCCGGCGACTACCCGTTCGGCCATGTCGACGAAGTGCGTCAGGCCCAGGCGGAACTGCATAGCCTCTGCGAACGCGACCGGTGACCCGGCCTCACGGACGAGCAGGTCGACGATCTCGTCCTTGCGCCCCTCGATCGACTCGGCGAGTCTCAGCAGCGCTTTGGCGCGTTCCTTCGGACGCAGCCGTGGCCATGGCCCCTCGTCGAACGCGGTGCGCGCCGCTGCTATCGCGCGGGCGGTGTCACGCGCGTCGCCGTCGACGACCGTGGCGATCACCTCCTCGGTGGAGGGGTTCACTACCGGGATGGCGTCCAGCTCGCTCTCGCTGACGACCCAGTCGCCGCGGATGAACAGTTCCCGCCGATGCGGAATCGTCTCCGACGGTGTGCGGTTCAGGATGTCGGTCACTGTGCTCCTCCTTGCGCCCCGGGTGTCGTGAAGTCGATCACGCCGCGGATCACCTCGCCGTTGTGCATGTCGTCGAACGCGAGGTTGATGTCGTCGATGGCGTATCGTTTCGTCACGAGCTCGTCCAGCTTGAGCTGCCCGTCGGCATACATGTTGAGCAGATGCGGCACCGCGGCGCGAGGTGACGTCATGCCGTACAGCACTCCCTGGATCCGCTTCTGGTACATCGAGATCTCGAATAGGTTGATGGGCGCTCCCACCGCCGCCACTGCCCCCTGCGAGGTCACCACGACGGTTCCCGCCTTCCGAATCGCATTGAACGCGTCGGCGATCTGTTGCCCCTCGATCACGCCCACTGTCACGATCGCGGAGTCGGCACCCTGGCCGTTGGTGATACTGCGGGCGAAATCGGTCGCCTCCGCGATATCCGCGAACGTGTGCGTCGCGCCGAACTCACCCGCGATCTGCCGCTTGAACGGCTGCGGGTCTACGACGATCACGTGCCCTGCTCCGGCGTGCGACGCGCCCTGCACGGCGTTCATCCCGACACCACCGGCACCCATCACTATCACGACATCGCCGGGAGAAACCTGTGCGCCGTTGACTGCTGAGCCCCACCCGGTCGGCACACCGCAGGCGACGAGGCACGCGACTCCCAGCGGCACGTCGTCACGCACCTTGATGAGTGAAGACTCGTCCATGACCTGCCACTGAGAGAACGTGCCGAGCATCGCCATCGTGCCGATGTCGTGCCCGCGGCCGCGCAGCCGGTAGCCACCGTCGAACTGCGCGCCGGTCAGGATGAGCGCACCGTTGTCGCACAGGTTCTGCAGTCCCCGCGCACACCAGAGGCACTTCCCACACGCGGGGATGAATGAAGTCACTACGTGGTCACCCACGTTCAGGGTGGTCACACCCGGCCCGACTTCACGGACGATTCCACTGCCCTCGTGACCACCACAGAGCGGCAGGTTCGGCAATGGAGTGTCGCCGGTCGCGATGTGGTCGTCCGAGTGGCACAAACCTGTCGCCACCATCTCGACGAGCACCTCGCCCGTACCCGGTCCCGCCAGGTCGAAGTCGTCGACCTCCCACTTGCCCGGCTGCTGCCAGAGTACTGCTGCGCGTGTCTTCATCGAACCGGTTCCTTCGTCAGTACGGCCGGGATGTATCCGGCGTGGTTGTCATATCCAAACGTGCAATATCTGCGTGGCCCGAAGGCCACACGTGATACGGCGATGAACGGAGATAAGGTCATTGCTTCCTCTCCAAACGGTTGCTTCGGTTGACGTCTCCTGCTTCAGGTTTGGTGGCTGCGCGTGCAGTCGGGCGCATGTGTTGCGGCGTCGGCCCTGTTGGTTTGGACGCAGAGCGTGCTGCACCCCACCGGCTTCGGTCGAGGCTTTGCGCTGATGCCTTCCGGCCGGATCGCTCTAGGAGAAGGGCGGTCCGTCGTAACACGATGAAGCAAGATCGGTCGTCAAACCATTGCCGCTTGTCCCTTTCTGGATGTTCTCGAACTCTCCGGATCCGCCCGTATAGCTGTAGATCCAGTAGCAGGAGACCGGCGGAGCCGGCTCACCCGGCGTGTAGGTCACCGGCTGAGGTAGTAGCCCGCCTAGGGTCTCGTCCTTGATCGTTCCGTAGGCATCGATCACTTGCTGACGGGTCAGACCTTCGGCAGTGTGCCCGGCGAGGGCCTTGCGGAACATTTCCAGACCCGTCCATGTGCTGGTCTGCCATGTGCCTGTGATCGGCACGTCCGGGGCGAACTCCGCCATCACGTCGCGGTATTGCGCGACCGGCGCGTCGTCGACCCACCAGGGGAACCCGTTCATCGGCCCCGTGAACTTCGCGTCCGGGACTTCGTCCAGGCCCCCGTTCACCGAACCGGATCCCACAACGAATCCGCCGGTGTAGCCCTGCTGCAGGCAGTCACTGGCCATCCGGGTGCCAGTGGCCGCGAAATCGAGCGCCATCCCGATCCACTCGGTGTCACTCTGGTTCAACTTCAGGCACTCCGCGGTGAAGCTGGGCTGCGACCCGGTCACCTTGACTGTCCCTGTGTACTTCATGTCGAGTCCCGGGGCGAGCTCCTCGGATACCTCCCCGGCCTGAGCGCAAGCCGCGACCTCGGCGCACACGGCGAACGCAAGTGACTTGCCCCCGGCCGCCGCGGCGGCCTCGGTATAGCCGGAGTGCATGTACTTGTCGGTGGTGCTCGTCGCGAAGAAATTCGGGAGAGCGCTGAACATCTTCGGATCGAAGCTCTGAGCCTCCAGGACCGCGACGTCGCTGCCCGCCAGGTAGTCCCTGAGACCACTCTCGCTCGCGCCGTCGGCGAACATGAGGGCGATCACGCCCTCCTGCTCGACGAGCTCCTTGACGGCGGTCAGTGCGGTTGCCGGTGTCGCGGCGGTGTCGCGGACGACGATCTCGACGGGTCGGCCACCGATCCCGCCCTCGGCGTTGACCCCTTTCGCCCACGCCTGGGCGACCTCTGCCGTCGGCCCCACCACCCCGGAGGCAAATCCGGTCTGGGCGACCGCGTATCCGATTTTGATCGTATCGCCCTCGGGTCCGCCAGTCGGTGCCTCTCGAGACGATGCGGCTCCAGACGATCCACCGGAACCACATGCGGTCAACAGCAACGCGCCAGCCGCCAGCGTGGCCGCGGCCCGAAGTCGTGACATTTTCATGAAATGCACCTCTCTGTGCATGGGCGCAACCTTCATTGTGTCGCGCGTCGCTCACGTTACACCGAAACTGACTATCAGAAAATGGAAATTGATGAAGGAATTATCGCAACGATTGCTTGACTTGGCCATCCTTCGTCGGAATACTCGGCGTGCATCCTTAGGTGCACCCGGGCGTGCCGTCCGGAAGTGGGTTGGCGAAGTGTGGATGCACGAGGGAGTGCAATGTGAGCAGACGAAGCCGAGGAGTCATTGTGGCGAGGCCGTTCGAACGCTGTCGTGACATCGATCTCGTTGCGGAGTCGCGCAGCTTTCTGCCGGCTCAGCACCGACGGCGCACACACGAAGGAGCTCTGCGATGAACGCCGTTCTTCCGTTCATTGTGAGCGGGATCGCCGCTGGTGCCATTTATGGCATGGCCGCCAGCGGACTCGTGCTCACCTATAAGACGTCAGGAATCTTCAACTTCGCCCATGGCGCGGTCGCTGCTGCGGCCGCATACCTCTTCTACTTCCTCACTCACGAGCTGCAGCTGCCGTGGCTTGCGGCGTTCGTGATCAGCGTCCTGATCCTGGGCCCCGCGCTCGGGTTGCTTTTCGAGGTTCTGGCCCGCTTCCTGGCACCCCAATCGGTCGCCATGAAGGTGGTCGGCACGATCGGGGTCATCCTGATCGTGCAGGGGTTGGCGCGGGTGCTCTTCGGCCCTGATCCGTTGCGGATCCCGCAGTTCCTGCCGAACGGATCCCACACGTTTCGGATGTTCGGGGTGGTCGTCACGGTTGGACAGCTGACCGTCACCGCGGTCGCTGTGGCTGCCTCGGCACTGCTCTACGCCTTGTTCAGGTTTACCCGGATGGGTGTAGCCATGCGCGCGGTGGTGGACGACTCCGACCTGGTCGGCCTGCACGGCGTCAACGCCCGCGGGGTCCGGCGGTTCGCGTGGGTCATCGGCGTGACGTTCGCGGCACTGTCCGGGGTTCTCTTGGCACCGCTGGTCGGGATCGATGCCGTGGTGCTGACCTACCTCGCCGTCCAGGCGTTCGGAGCCGCGGCGGTAGGTGCGTTCTCCAGCATCCCGATCACGTTCGTCGCGGGGATCGGCTTGGGCATCATCGCTGACGTCTCGAAGACGTACGTCCTGCAGGTCCCGTGGTTGTCCGGGCTACCGGCGAGCCTTCCGTTCATCGTCCTGTTCATCGTTCTGCTTGTGACTCCGAAGCGGAAGCTCGCGATGCCCACGGCCGCTAGCCGACGACCGCCGCTGCAATGGCGTGGTCCCTGGCGACTCAAGCTCCTCAGCGGTGTAATCGTCGTCGGTGCGCTGGTGCTACTTCCGATCTTCGACTCCTTGCGGATATCCTTCTTCACCGTCGGCCTCGCACAAGGGATCATGCTGCTCTCACTTGGCCTTCTGGTGCGCACGTCCGGGCAGATCTCTCTCGCGTCTGGGGCGTTTGCGGGCATCGGGGCGGTCGTGTTCTCGCAGTTGATGACCGACTTCGGGCTGCCATGGCTGGTCGCGGTAGTCCTCTCCGGCATCATCGTGATGCCGGTCGGAGCTCTGATCGCGCTCCCCGCGATCCGGCTGTCCACCCTGTTCCTCGCGTTGGCCACCTTCGGCTTCGGGCTGCTCGTCGAGCAGCTGTTCTACCCCACCGAGATCGGGTTCACCACGCTCGCCCAGGGCCGGATCATGCCGCGACCGCCGGGATTCGAGTCGGACTTGAACTTCTACTACGTAGCATTAGCGTTCCTGGTGGTCAGCGCTCTAGTAATGCTGTTGATCCACTCGACCCGCCTGGGCCGGGTACTGCAGGCCATGTCGGACTCGCCCACTGCGGTATCCGTGATGGGCCTGAACACGTACATGACTCGAGTCATTGTCTTCTGCATCTCGGCGTTCTTCGCTGCGATCGCGGGAATCGTCTACGGGGTCTCGGTGAACTTCGCGGTCAGTGGCGACTCCTTCTTCAGCTCATTCAATTCGCTGGTATTCCTTGCGATCCTGGCTATCGCCCCCTTCGCCTCGCCGTGGTACGCCCTGTTCGGCGTAATCCCCCTGATCGTCCAGGCGTACGCCCAGAACGTGTACACCACCTACTGGCTCAACGTCGTCTTCGGCGTATTCGCAGTGCTCACCGCGGCAGTGGGTGGGACGCCCACGATGCCGGAGGCCGCACGGAGATGGTTCGAGCGGGTCTTCGGCGGTCGTGCCACGGCCCCACCGCAAGCTGGGCCCTCGTTCACGCCGGCGAAGCTAGCAGGGCAGGTCTCCGTCGGCGACGGGTCGGGGCTACGCGTCGCTGGCCTCAGGGTGCGGTTCGGCGGCATGCTCGCGGTCGACGACGTTGCATTCGAAGCGCCGCGTGGCCGGATCACGGGCCTCATCGGGCCGAATGGTGCAGGCAAGACCACGACGTTCAATGCAGTCAGTGGGTTGAACCGAAACATCAGCGGGCAGATCAGCCTGCACGGTGTCGATGCCAGCCGCTATGGACCGGCCGCACGCGGACGACTAGGGCTGGGTCGGACGTTCCAGATTCCGCAGCTATGCGAAACGCTTTCCGTGGCAACGAATGTAGCGCTGGGCAGGGAAGCTGGTCAGGCCGGCAGCAACCCGTTCTCCCAGATCGTCGCGACGCGTGCCGAGCGCGCCACAACCCGTCAAGCGGCTTTCGAGTCGATGGAACTCTGCGGCATTACCGACCTCGCCGACCTACAGGCCGGCAGTCTGTCCACAGGTCAGCGCCGCCTCGTCGAGTTAGCCCGTGCGTTGAGCGGACCTTTCGACATACTCCTGCTGGACGAGCCGTCATCGGGTCTCGATCACGAGGAGACGGCGGAGTTCGGCCGGATCCTGCAGCGTGTGGTTCAGGAGCGCGGATGCGGCATCGTGCTGGTCGAGCATGATATGTCGCTGGTGATGGGGATCTGCGACCACATCTACGTGCTTGACTTCGGACGTCTCCTCGAAGACGGCAAGCCCGTCGAGATCGCCGCGAGCCCGAAGGTCCGCGCCGCATACCTCGGCTCCGAGGAGCTCGAACCGGAAATGAAGATCGGAGGGGCAGTGTCATGACGAACATCGTCGAGCAAAGGGTGGGCGACTCCGGCGTGGAAGGCGGACCGGCCGCCCTGAATATCATCAATCTGACCGCGGGTTACGGACGAACAACCGTACTGAGGGGCGTCTCACTCCGAGTCCCTCGAGGGACGGTCGCGGCCCTCGTAGGACCCAATGCCGCGGGCAAAACCACCCTCATGCGGGTCGCCTCCGGTCTGCTTCCGCCGATGTCCGGTTCGGTTCAGATGGCGGGGCGAGACGTGACGAGGGAGGCGCCTCATCGGCGGGCGCGCAGCGGACTCAGTCTGATCCCGGAGGGTCGGGCAGTGTACAAGTCGCTGACGGTGCGCGAAAATCTGCTAATGCAGGCGCCGCGCGGGGGCGTGGACCTAGCGATCGAGGCGGCCTCCTCGTCCTTTCCAGTACTCGGAAAACGGTTGCACCAGAAGGCGGGCACCCTCAGCGGTGGAGAGCAGCAAATGCTGGCGCTCACCGCAGCATACGTGCGTAACCCTTCGCTGATCCTTGTCGACGAGGTATCGCTGGGGCTGGCACCGATCATCGTCGACAGGATCTTCGACTTCCTCCTCGAGCTAGCCAGCCGCGGCGCAGCGCTGCTGATCGTCGACCAATACGTGACGAAGGCTTTGGGGATGGCCGACCACGCCTACGTCCTACGCCGTGGCAGCATCGTCTTCGACGGGGCACCCAACGCTCTGCTCGAAAGTGATCTGTTCGAGCAGTACCTGGGCACGGCCTGAGGGACCGGTATGGTTTGCCGCTGGTTCTGTCAGGGTTAGATGGTTCTGGCCCGGTTTCCGTGATGGCCGTGTTCTCCGCGTGTCGCCCCCGATGGGGCGCAGATTGTGAGGGATGATCTTGCTGCCGTTTCGGAAGCCGTTGCGCCCTTTGCGTTTTGCTTCCCCACCTGGTGGGTGTCGCGATCGATTCGAGTGACGTCTCTGGGGCGGGGTAAGCACTCGCGCTTCCCCACAGCCGGTGTCGGCGTCCCGCCGCCAGTGATACCTGCGAGCAAGTGCACAGCCGATACGAACGCACGGTGACCGACATCGCGATCGGGAACCGACCGAGTCGCCTCATCCTGCAGGTGCTGGCTGACCGAACACTCGCGCGTACGCCGAAGGGGCGCGCACCGGAGCCCCCAGCGTGATTGAGGTTGCCGACCGCTCGCACCTGTGGCACCTATGGCCGATGCCGTGGAGAGCACCGTTCCCGCCCAACATGATTGCCTCCGCGTCAACGCCGCAGTCGACCTCCAGCCCAGCATCGAACACACCGCCGCGGAGGATCTCCGGTGGGCCACCGAGCAGGCGCACACAGCGCACCGCGAACAATCCGTCCTCGTCGCCCGCACACAGCGCCGCTACGGGGCGGCACGGAAGATGGAACGACGGATTCACGACCGCCCTCACGCTCTTCGACACCGCCCTCACCCTCTTCGACGAGATTCGGGGGCTATCGCGGCAGCTACGCCGCCGTTCGTGACTACCTCTGCCCGTTCCGCGACGTCGGTGCCGCACCGCCGTCCACACCGACAATCGCGAAGGTTCGGCGAATTACTTGTGGATGCTGTGCCATCCCGACGACCTCACCGACGACATGCAGCTCGGACTCAAACAGGTTCTCGCCAGATTCCGGCACCTCGAGGCCACCCCGCCCACGCCCCTCGTTCGCCGGCATGCTGACCGGCCGTCACGGCGACCGTCTCAATTCGTGCATTGCGGCCGCCCCCGTCCGACGATCTGTCGCAACTGCATCGATTCGTCCGAGGACTTGAGCGCGACCACACCTCCGTCCTCAACGGGCTGACCTTGCCCTACAACTCCGGCGCTGTCGAGGGAAACGTAAATCGGATCAAATGCTCAAAAGACAGATGTGCGGACGAGCCGGATCTTCCTCCTCCGCAAGCGAATAGTCCTCAACCACTGACACACTCAGGAATCATCACGGAAAGTGGGCCAGAGCCAGGTGCGATTGACAGTGCCACGGCCGCAGTATTCACGGCCTCGACCGCGAGTGATGCCTCGCGGCGCTCTATGGGCAGGCTGAGGATAGGGGAATATATCGTTCAGTTCTTCCACCCGCCGGTCGACGAGCGAAAGACCGCCGCGAGCCGACAACTGTCCGGATCATCACCGCGTGCCGCCCGCTTCGCGGGATAGCCAATCCCACTGCCTCCACAGGGCGAGTCGGAGCTTGTAGTCGTCCTCGACGAGCCTGAGTGGATCCTCGCCGAGCAAGATCCGCAGCGGGGGCTCCTCGAGATCGACGAGCTCCAGCACCGCAGTGGCTGCCGCGGTCGGAGATCCCGTCCTGGGGAGGCGGCGCTGACCGAACGCTGGCGATTCGCGGACGACGTCGTAGTCCGGGATCGGGGTGGGCAAACGGATGGACACCCGGTCCGGGTCGGTAGCGAAGCCGCCGGGCTCGAGGAGCGTGACGCGAATACCAAACGCGGCCACCTCGTCCGCAAGCGCCTGACTAATGCCCTCGAGCGCCCACTTGGATGCGTTGTACATGCCGATGTTCGGCCAGGCGGTGACGCCGCCGACGGAGCTCACCTGCAGGATGTGCCCGGACCGCTGCGCACGCAGGTACGGGAGCGACGCCTGCGTGACCCAGATTGCACCGAAAAGATTGGTCTCGATCTGGTCGCGCACGTCGGCTTCCGACAGCTCTTCCACCATGCCCTGCTGGGGGTAGCCGGCGTTGTTGACGATCACATCCAACCGACCAAAACGCTCGTGCCCTCGGCGTACCGCCTCGAAAGCTGCGCTGCGGTCGGTGACGTCCAGCGGCAAAGTCAGCACCCTGTCGCCGTAGTCGGCAACGAGCGGCTCGAGCGAGCTCGCATCCCGCGCCGTCGCCACGACTGCGTCGCCACGGTTCAACGCCGCCTCAGCCCATTCTCGGCCGAACCCCCGAGACGTCCCTGTAATGAACCACACCTTCATTCCTTCTCCCTGCCCTGCTGCGCCTTGATCGCCGACGCCGCCTTTGGCGCGACATGAAAGGATCCCCCACGTCGAAATCGGCGATGCCGAAGATCGGGGCGTCGGCGTCCTCATTGATTGCGACGATCTTCTTCGCCGCCTGATTCCTGTCCGCCACACCCGCTGCACGTATGCGATGTTTCCGGCACCCTCCACCGCTCGGATCCTCCGACGGCCGCCCCACGATCGACGCTCACCTTCGAGCCGGCAAACGCAGGGACCATAGAACCTCTGTTGCGGTAGATAATTCGTGGCGTTGCGACACGGTTCCACCCGGACTGGTGACGGTTTCCAGGGCGTCGCCCGCGCCCACCACGAGCGCGGCCACGGTACGGCCAGCGGCGCCGCCCTCGATCGAGTTCAGCGCCGCATCCGGCCGCACCGTGGCCGCGGAATCGTCCACCGCGGCGACCAGCACCTTCCTTTAGCCGGAGGCTGCCACCTCCGTGACCAAGCTCGGTGTGGTGACGCCGCGACACGAGAGTGCCGGTCACGCAGAGGTTGTCGATTCCATCTTCCGCACACCGCAGGCGTCCGGTGCCTCCTTCACCAGCCCCACGATCCGCATTCATCCACCCTCGGCGGCGGTTGCCACTGCCAGACAACATCACTGCTTTGATTACATCAGTGATGAACGACTGACCTGATGTACGCGGCCACTCGTGCGATCGACTCGTCGGCGCTCGCCATCATGTTCGCCATCGTGAAGTATCCGTGCATCTGGTCGGCGACGTAGTCGACGACCGTGGGAACCTTGGCATCGATAAGCCTGTCTGCGAAGGCCTTCGCCTCATCGCGTACCGGGTCGTACTCGTCGACCAACACGAAGGCCGGAGGCAGCCCCTCGAACGACGCTGCCCGCAGCGGCGACGCGTCCTCACCGTCTCGCACAGCCGGATCACTCGCATACTGCGCCCAATACCACTCCATGTCGGACTTGCCGACCAGCAGCCCGCTGTCACCATGCTCGTCGTACGAGGTCCGCGAGAAATCGTGATCCGTGACCGGATAGACCAACACCTGAGCTGCAAGGGCGGGACCGTCATGATCGCGCGCGCGTCGTGCAGCCACCGCCGCGAAGGTCCCACCCGAGCTGTCCCCGGCCACGATGATCGGTAACCCGTTCGCCAAATGCTCTGCAGACCAGAGCAGCCCAGCATACGAGTCGTCGACCCCTGTCGGGAACGGGTGCTCCGGTGCCAGCCGATAGTCGATGGCGACGAGCCGCACCTGCGACTGTGCCACCAGCGCGTGGTACAGCACTTCGAAATCGCGAGGCGCGCCGAGGACGAAGCCGCCTCCATGGAAGTACACGACGAGTCCCTTCGCATCGTGCACCGGCTCGTACACGGTGGCCTCTACGAATCCACCTGACACGGGGATCTTCTCGACTCGGGTGCTGCCGATGACGGCCGCGTCTCCCTGCATCTGGCGGAAGCCTCCGGATAGCGCCCGCATTTCTTCGACCGAACGCTCCGGTGGTGGGCCGTCGCCGGTGGCTGATGCGAACGACTCCAGCAGTTCCTGGGCTTGTCGGTGCAGTGTCATTGGCCGGTCCCTACGAGGCGGTCGGCGCTCTCGAGCGCCTTGAACTCGAACCCGCGGTAGCTGTCCGCCGCGATCTCGTTGCAAATGTTCCGGAAGGTGTTGGTGCCGGCCAGGTATGCCATGAATACCCGCGGCTTGCCTGGGATGTTCGAGCCCAGGTACCAAGAGGTCGTCTTCGTGTAGACCGTGGAATCCGCGACCTGAGCAACGTGCTCGAGCCAATCGTTCTCCGCCTGCTCGGTCGGCTCCATGGTGTCGAGCCCGTCCGCGTGCATCCGCTCGATCGCCGTTGCGAACCAGTTGACGTGCTGTTCCGCCGAGTGAATCACATTGCCGAGAACCGAGGGGCTGCCTGGTCCGGCGATCATGAATAGGTTCGGGAAGTCGGTGATCATCAGGCCGATGTAGGCCCGAGGGCCATCCTCCCACTTCTCGCGCAGCGTGAGACCGTTGCGTCCGCGGATGTCGATCTTGGTCATGGCACCAGTCATCGCGTCGAATCCAGTGGCGTAGATCACGACGTCGAGTTCGATGTTCTCGTCGCCTACCAGGATGCCGGTCTCGGTGAACTCCTCGATGGGCGTCTTCTTCACGTTCACCAGGCGCACGTTGCTGCGGTTGAAGGTCTCGTAATAGCCGCCATCGACACAGAGTCGCTTGCTGCCCGCGGGATAGCCGGTGGGCACCAGGTCCTCCGCGACGGCCGGGTCGTTCACCTTGTTGCGGATCTCGTTCTGCAGGAACTCGGTGAAGAAGGCGTTTGCCTCCATGCTGGTCAACAGATCGCTGTACGAGAACATGATGGCGAACGCGCCGTTGCTCTGCCGCCGAGCGAAGTTGCGCTTCCGATTCTCTGGCGTGTCGTCCAGGGCCGACATCGGGTTGGGGTCGTACACATTGCCCGTCGGGGAATCGAGGACCTCGATCCGACGCTCGGGATAGGTCGCCTTCAGCTCAGCAACATCATTGTCGGAGTACCTCTTGTGCCCCGCAGGCACGCTGAAGTTCGGCGTGCGCTGGAACACGACGACCTCCTTCGCTTCCTTGGCGAGTTCGGGGATGAGCTGGATCCCCGTCGATCCCGTGCCGATAACACCCACCCGAAGTCCTTCGAACGAGATCTGCTCGTCTGGCCAGGTGCCGGCGTCTATCGTTCGGCCCCGGTATCGCTCAGCACCCTTGAATACCGGACGGTTGAATGAGGAGAGCTGGCCGGTCGCCATCACGCAGTACCGCACGACGAACGTCTCGCCCTCTGACGTCGAGACCGTCCACATGCCCGTCTGGTCATCGAAAACAGCGGCTTCGACACGCGTATTGAACTGGATGTCCTGACGAAGGTCGAACTTGTCGGCGACGAAGTTCAGATACTCCTCGATCTCCGGCTGCGTCGCGAAGCGGTCCTTCCAGGTCCACTCCTGATCGAGCTCGGCGGAGAAGGAGTACGAGTAGTCAGCACTCTCGACATCGCATCGAGCGCCTGGATATCGATTCCAGAACCACACACCGCCAACGCTGCTTGCGGCCTCGAGAATACGAACGCGCAGCCCCGCCTGGCGGAGTCGATAGAGCGCATAGAGCCCGGAGGCACCAGCCCCCACCACGATGGCGTCGAACTCGACATCCGTCACATCGGTCATAGCACAGCCTCCCTTGAGTCGAACAGTGGATCGCGGACAGAGGCACGCCCCGTGCCGCCCAGGACGCGATGCATTCTGAAAATGCACCGAGTAATTCAGAATCTCGATTCGAGATTACACATGCGGTTCGATACTGTCCAGAAAACCCCGACTGATTTCGATCGGGTTCAGCTCGAACCTGCAGCCGGCACCGCCTGCGCGTCTCGCGCGCTATCGGGCGAGCTGACCCGCGTCGACGGTGAGTTGGTGCCCGGTCACGTAGCGCGACTCGTCGGAAGCAAGCCAGAGGACGGCGTTGGAGACATCGATCGCCTCCACCCAGGGGATCGGGATGACGTTGAGATTCAGAAATCGTGGTGTCACCGATTCCCTTGTCCGCTCCGCAGGGGCGACATCCGGCATGAACAGCTCGTAGATCGCGTCGTTTTGAATCATCTTCGTGTCCACACTCGTCGGGTGCACGCTGTTGACTCGGATCCTGTCAACGCCCAGCTCGAGCGCAAGACTTTTGGTCAGCCCGACCATGCCGTGCTTCGACGCCGAGTAGTGCCCGATGTTGCCCGCCCCGCTGATCCCGGAGGCGGAGCTGGTGAGAATGATCGATCCGCCCTTGTTGCCCCGAAGATGCGGAATGGCCGCCTTCGCCGTGTGCCATGCCCCCTTCAGATTCACATCGAGCAGATCGTCGAACTGCTCTTCTGTGAGCTGATCCATCGGGGCGAAGCTCAGGATTCCGGCGTTCGCGGACACGATGTCGAGTCTGCCGAGTTGAGCGACCGCGTCATCGAGCCCCGACTCGAGCCGGTCGTAGTCGCGCACGTCGGCCTCATAGATGACGACGCGTCGACCGAGAGCCTCGACTTGGCGTGCGGTCTCCGCGAGGTCAGCCGCAGTCCCGAGCCCGTACGGCACCGAACCGATGTCGCGTGCGATATCCATGGCGATGATGTCGGCCCCCTCCTCGGCCAACCGAATCGCATGGCTGCGCCCCTGCCCCCGCGCCGCTCCCGTGATGAACGCCACCTTTCCCGCTACCCGCCCCATCTAATCCTCCATTCGTTCGACGACCTCGGCGTCCCGCCCGCCGTGCGGGACACCGACGTCACATTGAGACCCACCTGGCCTCACCTGCGTGGAATTCGCTTAGACAAATCATGACAGATCCTATATATAGTGGGTAGCGCAATGTAAATAAACGAAAGTAGTTTCGGTATGACTGAACGAGCACGATCCGATAAGCGGACCCGACAGGACCTCGAAGGCACCGGTCACATCGATCCGTCGCTCAGCGTCGAGATCTTCCTCAAGCGCGCCCTCGACGATCCTTCGGTCGCCCTTACGCAGTTCCAGCGGTTCGGCACCGGACACTCCGGCGACACCTACCGAGCAGTGCTCCATCGGTCTACCAGGCCTGATGACGACATCGTGGTGCGGCTCTCACCCACGGGAGTGCGAATTGCAGGTCCCGCGGACGTCGGGCGGCAGGGCCGGATCATGGGCACCCTGCACCAAAATGACCTTCCGGCTCCTGCGGTACTCGCGAGCGATAGCACCGGAGCGGTCGATGGGCGGTCCATCGCGGTGATGTCACTGGTTTCCGGCGCCGAGTGGCACGAGTTCGCCGAGCGCCACTCCCACGACGAGACGGCGAACGCAGCAGTGTCGGCACTGAAAGCGATCCAAACGCTCTCCGTCGAAGAGTCGGGTATCGCAGGCGACCCTCGTATGCCACCGGAGGGCGAGATCGCACGTTGGGTGCCGCTGGTCGAGCGAGGACCGGATCATGTCCAAGATGCGGCTGACGAACTGCGCGTGCAGCTCCTCCGCGAACTCAACCGCAGTGATCCGTCAGCGGAGCCCGTGCTCGTTCACGGCGACTACCACTTCGGCAATCTGCTGTTCGGCCCCCGGACAGTGAATGCTGTGTTCGATTGGGAGATTGCCGGGCTTGGGCATCCGCTCACCGACCTCGCGTGCCTGACGGTTGCCGCGCTACGGCGGCGGTACGAGCCCGAGCCGAATCCGACCGGATCAGTGGAGGTTACCGGCGCGCGACTCGCCGAGCTGTATGGAGCCGACCCCGACGTACTGTCTTGGCACGTCGCGGCCTCATGCTTCAAGTACGCCGCGATCCTGGCATACAACCTGCAGCTCAGCCGGCGCGGTCGGCTCCGAGACCCCATATACGAGGAGCTGCAGGGCACGATGGCCGGCTTACTCGAGGATGGCCGAGCCGTACTCGACCACGGCCTGACCGCGTTCTGGCCCGACGCCCACGCACCGCAGGCATAGACACCCCGTCAATTCAGAAACGAAAGAGGTTCATCCACATGTCACAGAGAGCGCCCGGGTCCGCGCGGCCCGCGTACGCCGGAAAGGCCGCCGTCACCGGCGTGGGTTACACCAAGCTTGCGGTCTCAGGGGAGCCGCGAAGCGTCCTCGACCTCGCCCTCGAGGCCGCTCGCGCGGCGCTCGCCGATGCGGGCCTGACCGCAGCCGATGTAGACGGGGTGTGCAGCTATGGTTTGTTCAACGACTCGGTGACAAGCCAGGCTGTCGGAACCGGTCTGGCTTGCAACGACCTGAGCTTCGTCCTGGACCTGAACAACGGAGGATCGCAGCCTGCGTTCGCCGTATTGAACGCCGCGATGGCTGTCGCGTCGGGCGTCGCGTCCACCGTCATCGTGTACCGCGCGCTGAACGGGCGCAGCGGTAAGAAGGTGGGCTCGACGCACTTCGACTCCCCGTCGGGTCAGTTCCGATATCCGATCGGCTTGAACTCGTACCCTCAGTACATCGCCATGTGGTCGCGTCGCTTCATGATCGAAACAGGCGCGACCAGTGAAGATCTCGCCGCGGTCGTGATGAAGCAGAGGGAGTACTCGGCGCTGAACGACCGCGCTGTCCGCCGCGACCCGCTCAGCCTCGACGAGTACTTCTCCCGCTCCTACGTCGTGGAGCCTTTCAGAACGGTGGACTGCACCGTCGAGGTGGACGGCGCGGTCGCACTGGTCGTCACCTCCGTCGACCGCGCCGCCGATGCCCCGGTCACTCCGGCGATCATCGAAGGAGGTGCCTGGGTGACCGGGCGCGGTTCGGGTCTCGACATCGCGGACCTGCACTCATGGCCCGACTTCAGCCGCAACTGCCAGCACCTGCTCGCGCCGCGACTCTGGAAGTCCGCCGGTCTTGGACCGACCGACGTGGACGTCGCTGAAATCTACGACTGCTTCAGTCCTGCGGTGCTTTACGGACTCGAGGCGCTCGGCTTCGCCGAACGAGGCGAAGCCGGCGACTTGATCCGCTCCGGCGAGACGGGACTGACCGGCAGGATCCCGACCAACACGCACGGCGGGCTGCTTAACGAGGGCTACGTGCACGGAATGAACACCGTGACCGAGGCGGTCCTCCAGGTCCAAGGACGCGGGGAGCGCCGACAGGTAAAGGATGCCGAGGTCAGCGTCGCCACCTCTGGTGTTCTGGTGGACGGATCGGCGATCGTGTTCAGGAAGGGGAACTGATGTCCAACTCATTCGAGGTCATCGACCAGCGCGCAACCGTCGCTCCCGACATCGATCCGGACACCCGCTGGTGGTGGGACGCACTCGGTCGCGGCGAACTGCTTATTCCGCATTGCCAGTCATGTGACCGCACCTTCTTCCCACCCACGCCGACCTGCTCGCAGTGTGGCAGCGAATCGGTCGATGATCGTCCTCTCCCTGAGCAGGGCAAGGTGGAGTCGTGGATCGTCGTCCATCGGACTGCGGACGAGACCTTTGCGTCGGAGACTCCGTACACGATCGCAGCAGTCCTTTTCGACGGAGGCGGACGGATCTTCGGCCGCATTGCGAACGGACCGCTCGAGGACAACATGGTGGTCCGTCCGGTCGCCTACATAGTCGACGAAACGACACTCCTCGGATTCGAGCGGGTCACACCGTGACACCCGACGACGACGCGAGTCAGGCCGCGTTCCGTGCCGAGGCCAGAGCGTGGCTCGGGGACCACGCGCACCTGGCCCCCGTGATCTCCGGTATCCCGACCGAGGCGGAAGTCGACCAGTGGCGGGCCTGGAGTCGCACGATGGCCGAAGGCGGCTATGCGGGCATCACGTGGCCGATCGAGGCAGGTGGACGGAGCCTGCCATATTCCTACCTGGAGATCTGGCTCTCCGAGGCTGCGCGAGCCGGCGTGCCCGAGCACTTCGGCGTGATTGGTGTGGACATGGCGGGTCCTACAATCATCGCGTGGGGTAACGATGAGCAGCAACGGAGACTTCTTCCACCGCTGTTGACCGCGGACGAAATCTGGTGTCAGGGGTTCTCTGAACCCGGCAGCGGATCCGACCTCGCCGCGGCTCGCACTTGTGCAGTACTCGACGGCGACGAATGGGTGATCACCGGGCAGAAGGTGTGGTCATCATTCGCGCAGTACGCGAGATGGTGCATCCTCCTCGCGCGCACCGACCCGACCGCGCCGAAGCATAAGGGCCTCTCCTTCTTCTTGGTGGACATGTCGCTGCCAGGCGTCGACGTGCGGCCACTCCCCCAGCTCACGGGAGACCCCGAGTTCAACGAGATCTACTTCGACAACGTGCGGATACCGCGAAGCTCCATGCTCGGCGAGCCTGGTGACGGATGGAAGGTGGCCCTGACCACACTCGACTACGAGCGGTCTACGCACGGGGTGGCCCTGTCATCGCAGCTCATCGCCGAACTCGACAGGGTCGGCGGGCTTATGACACGGCCGGGAGCGGACGGCAACGTCCCAGCCGATGATCCGATCCTGGCGGAACGGTACGCCCGTATCTGGGTGCGTGCCCAGGGGCTGCGCGTCACCAATCTCCGCTCATTGTCAGAGCTCGACCAGACCGGCAAGCCGAGTTCCGCCGGCACGATCTCGAAGCTGGAGTGGAGTCTGCTCAACCAAGCACTCGCGGCTCTCGCCCAGGACGCCGTGGGATTGGACGGCCTGGTGCCCGGCGCAGACGGCCTCGACGGCGGCCACTGGGCATATACGGTGCTCCGCACCAGAGGCAACTCGATCGAAGCGGGCACAAGTGAGGTCCTACGCAACATCATCGCGGAGCGCGTCCTGCGACTGCCGCGTGCACGATAGGAGATCAGATCAATGGACCTTCGACCCACGCCGGAACAGGATGCTCTTCGCAAGGTCGGCCGTGACTTCATCGGCACGATCAATCCGCTGGAGCAGCTGAACAGGAACGTCGACGATGCGACCGGCCTCACGTCGCGCGTCTGGCGAAAACTCGCAGAGCTGGGGTGGCTCGGACTCACCGTGCCCGAAGACCTCGGTGGCGCAGGGGCCACCCACAGCGACACCGCGGTGCTCTTCGAGGAGGTCGGCGCCGGACTTCTGCCTGTCCCGCTGCTCGCCACCGTCGCACACGTGCTGCCGTGGCTGATCGCCTCCCCTGACTCGGAGGAGCTTATCCCCGCAGTCGTCGGCGGCGAGCGACGCGTCGCGTTCGCGGGAGCCTCAGCGGGCGGACGCACACTGTTCGATGCGTTCGTGCCGCTGACCGTGGGAGGGACCTCGACGCAGCCGCTCCTGTCCGGAACTCGAACCTGGGTCATCGGTGCCGATGCCGCAGACGCGTTCCTCGTTCCCGTATGGGGCGACGCGCCGGCGATCCTCCTCGTCGACGCAGCGCATGCCTCGGTCAGGCCCACGGAGAGCCTGGACGCCAGCCAGTCGGTCAGCGAGGTCGTCTTCGACTCCGCACCGGCACGAATCCTGCTGAGCGGTCAGGAGGCTACGGACACGGCTCGGCGGGTCGAGGACCTGTCCGGACTCTTCGCCTCCGCGGAGGCAGTCGGCATCATCTCCAGGCTGCTGACCATCACCGCGGAGTACACCTCCCTGCGCGAGCAGTTCGACCGTCCGGTCGCGACGTTCCAAGGAGTCAGCCATCAGCTCGCGGATCTCTACGTGGACGGCGAACTGGCGCGCTCGCTGGTGCTCTGGGCTGCGTTCGAGACGGACCGCCTCAAAGCACCCGCGTCGCTCGAGATCGCCGCGGCGGCAGCGCACGCCTTGCCTGCAGCCGTTGCAGCCGCCGAGACGGCAATCCAACTGCACGGTGGTATCGGGATGACGTGGGACGCGCCCTTGCATCGGTACTACAAGCGCGCACTCTTCCTACGGGCGAGCCACCAGGGCTCGAGCGCGCTGTTGCGTCAGATCGCACGCGACGTCCTCACACCCGCGGGCTGACTCAGCGGCTTGAAATGCATTCGGGTTGCGCGGGGTCAGCGGAGCGGGAAGCCAAGGATTCGGAGGGACTCACGCAGCCGGTGCCGGCCACTGAGACTGTCTGCCGACGCCAGCCGAGCAAGTACCCGTTCAGTCCACGAGTGACTCATCTCCTGCTCCGCGTAGAAGGCACCGATCCGCTCCTCGTATACATCGACCTGTCCGCGCTGAGATTCGAGCGCGTCAGTCTCGTGATGCAGCACCGCGGCCTGCGGGAGGCGCGGCTTGATTCGGGCTTGTTCGGACTGGACGGGATGTCCGACGAGTCCGAACACGGCGAACACGTGCTTCGGCAGCCCTAGTTCTGCAGCCACCTCTTCCGGATTGTTGCGGATGGCGCCGACGAATACCGTTCCCAAGCCCAATGATTCAGCTGCGGTCACTGCGTTCTGGGCCGCCAGCGCCGCATCGATGAATCCGACGTAGCTGCTCTCGAGATAGTCCGCACCGTCCAGCGCTACCCCGCGATCTTGGGCGAGCTGGCGAAGGCGCGCGAAGTCCGCCGTCCACACCAACAGCAGCGGCGCTTCGACGAAGTGCGTCTGGCGACCAGCCAATGCGGCGAGGCGAGCCTTGCGCGCTTTATCGCGAACCGCGACGACCGTCCAGGTCTGCAGGTTTGACGACGTCGCTGCAGATTGTGCCGCCGATACCAGCAGACTTATCTCTTCGTCAGTCACTGGGTCTGGGAGATACCGCCGGTAGGACCGGTGGTTGTGCACCGTGTCGAGCACGTTATTCCACCGCGCAGGCTCGGGAATCGTCGCGTCGCCGTAGCGTTGTTGGAGGGCAGACTGAGGTTGAACTGTGCCAGTTGCCATATGAAACGATTTTACTACAAGCAACACCTAGTTCCAGATTTCTACCCTTCCGAATCAATTCCTCGAATACATGCGTCACAGTCGCCGTACAGGATGGGGCCGTGTTCCACCACCGACCCAGTGGCGGCACCGCACAGTCGATTCTACGGGGTCGTTGCGAACAGCCCACTGCCAGTTGCGCTCCCGAGGGCGCCGGGAGACCGATGTCAACGCCGCGACAACCCCATACCGCCTAGATGACCCTCACCACTGGCATTCGGCTTTTATTGATATGACTTCTGAAAATCAGTTGTTGACTGATCAAATCCTGGACGCCTTGTGACATTTCGTCTAGCCTCGTGGAAAGCAGGTATCGAAAGTCGCCGCATGCATAGATGGGGAAGCCGTGAACAACGTCGTTACCAAGAGCACCCTCGCCGAGAGGCATGAGGCGGCTCGTTCGTCTCTTCCAAAAGTGGAAATCATCATCGGTGACGAAAGGCGCACCACCGGCAGCGGCGGCGTTCATCAACACGTCAACCCCTCTACGGGCCAGGTTCAGGCCGAGATCCCACTTGCGAGCGCCAAAGAAGTGGACGAAGCCGTCCGCGCCGCCCGAGCGGCTTTCCCCGCGTGGCGTGCTTGGAACCCCGCACGACGGCGCGAAGTGCTGCAGCGGTTCGCCGAGCTGGTTCGAGACTATCCGCACTGGTCGCCGCTTCAGGGACTGGAGAGCGGCATGCCGCTAGGGGTCGCCGATTCCGGAGCTGCGGCCGCCTACGACTGGGGCTCATATGCGGCCGGGTGGGCCGATCGGCTCGACGGTCAGGTGACCACGCACGACGCTGAGCAGGGATTTGTTTACACCATACACGAGCCGGTTGGCGTCGTCGCTGCGATCATCACATGGAATGCCCCGTTGATCTCACTGGCGATGAAGATCCCTGCCGCGCTCGCGTCCGGCAATACAGTGGTGTTGAAGCCGGATGTTCAGACGTCCTTCAGTGCGGTGCCGTGGATAGAGCTCGGCCGTCAGGCGGGCCTCCCCGACGGCGTCCTCAACCTAGTACCTGGCGGGATCGAGGCCGGTGAGGCGCTGGTCGCCCACCCTGACGTCAACAAAATCTCGTTCACGGGTGGACCTCCCACGGCCAGCGCCATCATGCGTGGCGCCTCACATTCCCTCACGCCGCTGGTGCTCGAGTTGGGCGGCAAGGGAGCCAATATCATCTTTGATGATGCCAACCTGGACGAAGCCGTCGGCTTCCAGTGCAATTTCTCGTTGGTCAATACGGGCCAGGGCTGCTCCTTGCCGACACGGCTACTGGTCCAACGCGGAGTTTACGACGAAGTGGTTTCCAGGATCGAAGCGTTTGTCGGTGGACTGAGCATCGGTGACCCTCTCGAACCTGGACACATCGGTGGTCCAGTAATCAATGAGGCGGCACTGGCCCGCATTCTCGGCACAATCGTGTCTGCAAAGGCGAGCGGAGCCGGTCGACTCCTAGTCGGTGGCGAACGTCTGGGTGGCGAACTAGCCGACGGTTACTTCGTATCGAACACCGTGTTTGTCGATGTTGATCCAACGAGTGACCTTGCTATGAAGGAAATATTCGGTCCGGTCATGGCGGTTACACCGTTCGATACTGAAGCCGACGCTGTGCAGATCGCGAATTCGACGCCGTACGGACTGTCGAATTACCTGCAGACGCCGGACGCTCGACGAATCCGCCGAATCATTCCGCAGCTCAAATCCGGCACCGTCGGTGTCAATACAGGCGTGGCGTACAGCCCCACCGCACCGTACGGCGGAGTCGGACGCAGCGGCTTCGGACGCGAGGGCGGCCGACTCGGCGTCGAGGAGTTCACGAACATCAAGACGGTCCTCGAACGCTGAGTAAGCGCCGGCAGAGCCGTCTCGGCCGGGCGGGCGAGCGCTAGTTCTCAACTACCTGAGGACATTTCGTGTTGCGTCGCGGTTCGGGAGTGAGGCGAAGGGCGACTCGACGAACCGGGACCGTGTGCGTAGCCACCTGACGCCACCGCAGCTTTTAAGACCAATCGAAGGCTCATGCATTGCTAGACAACGATCTTCGCGAGCGAACTACGGAAGGACACAACAGATGACCGGACGCGTGCAAGGAAAGGTCGCTTTCATAACCGGCGCGGCGAGAGGCCAGGGACGGACGCACGCTCTCCGACTCGCCGAAGAAGGCGCTGACATCATTGCGATCGATATCGCTGCACCCGTCGAGGGTGTGATGTACCCAGCCTCGACCAACGAGGACTTGAAAGAGACCGTGCGTCAGGTCGAGGCCCTTGGTCGGCGAATTGTCAGCGACGTCGCAGACGTGCGGGACCTCGACAGCCTGAAGACGATTGTCGATCGAGGGGTCAGCGAGTTGGGACACCTCGACATCATTGTCGCCAACGCCGGCGTGGCCATCATGAAGCCCTGGAACGAGGTGACACCCGAGATTCTGCGCACTGTCATCGACGTGAACCTGATCGGCGCATGGAACAGCGTGATGGCGGGGGTAGAGCATCTCATCAGCGGCGGTGGCGGTTCGGTGATTCTGACAAGCTCGTCCAACGGTTTGAAAGCAGGTCCCTTCAATCTCCCGTACAACGCCTCCAAGTTCGGCGTCACCGGATTGATGCGATCCTTCGCCATGGAGCTCGCGAAGCAGAAAGTGCGCGTGAACAGCGTCCACCCCGGCGCAGTACAGACCATGATGGTTTCGCAGGCCGCGGAAATGTTCGAGCGGTTCAACGAGGTAAACCCCGACCTTGTGGGCATGTTCTCCCAGTGGATTCCCGGTCGCATGCCTCCGGCAGAAATTTCGAACGCCGTCCTCTATCTGGCGTCCGACGAGTCAACGTGGGTTACCGGCACCGCCCTGTCGGTGGACGGTGGCCTCGCCAACTACTGAGTGCGCGAACAGTCAACTCTCGCGTTGGTAGCGAATGGCGATGTGGCGTTCAAAGGCTTTCCGCACCGAGCTATTTGAGTAGTGCAGCCGGTTCGCTTGCCCGCATCGATCCAATCCGGGCAAGCGCCGGCCGGCCTTTGCGCACGAACCCGAGCAAATCGAGACAGGAAGCGCAGAAGGGCAGGTAACGCACAATGGCAGGTCGATTAGAAGGCAAGGTTGCGTTCATTACCGGCGGGGCAAAGGGCCAAGGCCGAAGCCATGCGGTGCGGCTAGCCGAAGAAGGCGCCGACATCATTACCGTCGACATCCTGGCTGACGTCGCCTCAGTTCCATACGCATTGGGTACCGCGGACGACCTCCAAGAGACGGTCAGGCAGGTCGAGTCACTCGGCCGGAAAATCGTCGCCACCCGCGCTGACGTCCGCGACTATGACGCTCTGAAGAAGGCGGTCGACGACGGTGTCAACCAGTTCGGACGACTCGACATCGTCTCCGCAAACGCCGGAGTTGTCAGCGGCTTCGTGCCAGCCGAGACTCTCGACGAGACAACATGGCAAGACATGATCGATATCAACCTCACTGGCGTATGGCACACGGTCAAGGCTGCAACCCCCCACCTTCGTGCCAGCGGCGGCGGATCCATTGTCATCACGAGTTCGGTCACTGGATTGCGCGCGGTACGAAATGCCGCGCACTACACAGCGGCTAAATCTGGTCTCATTGGGCTTATGAAAACCCTTGCCCTCGAACTCGCTGAAGACCGCATTCGCGTCAACACCATTCACCCGACGACTGTCGGAACCGACATGACTTTCAACGATGCAACCTACCGGGTCTTCCTCCCCCACATGGAGAACCCGACAAAGGCTGATTTCATCGCGGCAACCCACGTGTTGAACCCATACCCGGTGGACCTCATCGAGCCTGTCGACCTAAGCAATGCGCTTTTGTTCTTGGCATCGGAAGAAGCGCGCTACATCACGGGAGTCGCATTGCCCATCGACGGTGGCAACGCAATCGGGTGATCCACCAGCAGTACGGCAGGTCCAGTCGGCTGTGTCGACTGGACCTGCATTGTCGTTTCTTAGCGGGCAAGCCGAGGCAACACATGCTCGCCGATCCGACGCATCAAGGGGATCGCGATGTCCGTGTCAGGCGGGGAGAGCAGGATGACACCGGCCACTCCGCGCCGATGCCAGGATTCCAGAGACCGGAGGATGTCGTCATCGCTCGAATCGGGTGAGACGACCATCGGCGAGATGATGTCCCGATCGGCCGGGAGCAACGGCCGAAGCTGCGCGAGGATCTCCTCGCCCGCATCGCCCGGGGGCAGAATTGCACCCGATCCGCGGGTCCGAATAATTTCGACGACCGCGGGTGAGGATCCTCCGAGCCAAATCGGGATATCCGATCCTTGGGCCGCGGCGGGGCTGCAGACAAGCTCGGGGAACTGCCAGAACTCGCCCTCGTGGGTGAAGGGCTGACCGGTCCAAGCTTTGCGGAGGATGTCGATCGTCTCGCTCAGCCGGCGAGCTCGCTTGTTCGTCGGCTGACCGAGCACGGTTCCTTCCTCAGTCAACCAGCCAGAGCCCAGACCCAATTCCAGACGGCCGCCGGAGAGGTGATCCACCGTTGCAGCCTGCTTGGCGAGGGCGAGTGGATGCTGCGTGATGAGCGGGATGACATTTGTACCAAGACGAACGTGAGTGGTGACGGCGGCCACGTAGGACAGGAGGGTCAGCGAGTCCGAATACAGCGTGTCGGCAGGAAAGGGCAGCTTGCTGTCCTTCTGATAGGGGTATCGGCTGGCGTAATCAGTGGGAATGATCGTGTGATGAGGCAACCAGAGCGAGTCGAGTCCGACGGCATCGCAGACTCGCGCGAGCTCCGCGAGAGCGAGAGGGTTCGCCTGCAGCGTGTGCCGCAGGCTGAGCCCGACTTTGAGTGGTTTGGCCGTTGTAGTCATGTAATGCCCTTCGTTGCTGCTGGATTTGAGCCTCGGCGGCATGGAAACCACACGACCTGCGCCACTCGTCAGGTACGCGGGAATCCGCCGATGCGATACGAGGGATCCGACCCATCCCAGCTTCCGGTCGGATAGCCGCGTGCATTGAACGTCTCCGAGTAGAATGCGCTCGCGTCCCCGCTCATCGACCATTCGATGACGACCTCGCGTGCGCTGATCAGCCAGCGGTCGTTGCGCTTGTCGAGCACGTCGAGGTACCGAGCACCGAGCACCGAGTAGCCGTACCGTGGTCCGGTCGCCGGAGGCCAGTCCGGCAAGAACGTAGGACTCCGCCTCGGCACTGTCCCCGTCGATGCGGCAATTGTGTGTCGTGATGTTGTGCGTGTGCGCCCGCGACGACGAGGCGTGGCCCTCGTTCAACTTGCGCGCAATTCCGGGAACACCATCGATAATCTTGCCGTATCGAACGACGGCGTCCGGATGGAAGGCGCTAGCCAGCAGTTCCACATCATGGCGGTCGAGGCCCCGCGCTGCGCGGTGAATGCAATCGAGGATCTGCTGTCGCGCGAGCAGTTGGCTGAGCTCGGCGCGAAGATGTTCGAGCTCCCCTACCGCGGCCTCAGGCATTTCGCGCGGAGAGATCGACCATACAAACGGAGTCGGTCCCGAATACACGGTGGAAACGCCCGCCCCCGATGAATCCGGCAATCACCAGACCCAGGTCGACGAGTTCGGGATCGGAGAAGCTCGCATGCAGCCGGTCCCAGAACACCTCATCGTCATGGAGCGCGATGTGGTCGAGAGCGAATCGTTCAGCGAATTCGATTGCGAGCGACTCCCGTTCGCTGAACGGAGACTGATCCTCACGCCAGGTTGTGACTGCCTCGTAGAAGGACTCCGGAATTCCTGCGCCGCCCTCCTCTTCACCAGGGGCACCTCGCCGAGACTGACACAAGTTGCAGTCGTTGATCAGCGCGATGCGGTAACGAGCGGCTTCGAACTCACGACCGGAGAGCCGCGCGTGTGTGCGTGCAGCCCCGTTAAATGCGACGAGGTCATCCCATATCCGTGGGGATAGAGCTCCCGCCGCCGCCGCGAGGTTGTCGGTGTCCGGCAGATCGAGTCTCAACATACTTACTCCTTCTCAACTGCGACCGTGATCCTCAGCGACGGTGGCGCGCGCCCACATACGTCAACGCGAGCTCTGCGTTGACGTCACGTCTCACACCTTCACGCCCGCCAGGATTTTCCGGACGGCGCGCAGGGCCGTCGTGCCTGCCAGCGAGAGTGATCCACCGTAGCCCTCGAAGTTGACGCCACCGCAGTCTGCGCCCGTGGCGTAGAGCCCTTCGATGGGCTCACCGACCTCCGAAAGCACCTGCGCGTTCGTATCTATGGCGATGCCTGGGTACGGGACCGTGATGGATGGCTCGACGAAGAGCGCACGGAAGGGCGCACTGCCGTGGTCGGCAGGCAGGACCGGAGGCGCGAAACCGTTCTCCTTGGCAAACTCGGCGACCGCCTCGGGTGTCTCGCACAGCTTCCCGAGCGCTCCGAGCATGAGCGACTTTTCGAATGAGTCGATCGGCTGGACAGGCTTCGAGGCCGGCACACGGGTGTTGATGTCTTCGTCCCAGACGAGCAGGCCGGTGGAATCCGGCTGGCTCAGCAGCGCCAGCGAGTTGATGTGGTCGCCGCGTTTCTCGTCGGTGAATCGTTCTCCGTCGCGGTTGTAGAGCCAGCAGGCCCAGCTACGTAGGTTGCTGTAGGTGTGCCATGCGTCGCTGTGCTCGGCGAGTTCGACGTTCTTGCCCACGAGGTGTCCGTAGAAGCCACCCTCCCGCACAATGCGCGCGCCGGCCGCCCTGGCGAGGTCCAGTCCGTCGCCACGGACCGTCTCTGCAGCGCGCGCACGCAGCGTCGCACCGGCCGGGCCGAAGAACTCCTCGAGGTGTTTCTGCGACTGCGCGAATCCACCGGTAGAGAGCACCGTCGCGGAGGCTCGCACCTCGACCTCGAGGGAGTCGTCGAGAATGACCGCGCCCACCACTCGACCCGACTCCACGATCAGCCGGTCGGTGACGGCGCCGTAGACGATCTGTCCCCCGGCCTTCTCGACCTCGCGGATAGCGCGCGCGAAGTAGGTGCCCAGATCGGCCTCGTGCCCCCAACCGTCGAGCACAGGGATGAGAGGCGTCGTAACTCCGCTCACGTCCTCGAGATGCGAGATGAGGTTCTCGAACTCGTCATAGATGATGGACTGAAGCTCCCGGTTTCCCTTGGGGTCCTCGGCCGCATACTCCTCCATCGAGCCGAATCGCCAAACGAAACCTGACGAAAGCATCGAGGTGCCGCCACTGGTTGCAGCACGCTCGACGACAAGGACGCTGGCCCCTCCCTTGGCTGCGACCGATGCTGCGGTGAGCCCGGCCATCCCGGCACCAAGCACCAACACGTCCACTTCCAACAATTCCCGTTCGGACACTGCGCACTCTCCTCGGCGTCACGCTCAATGACAGTCACGTCCGGTGGCGACGATGCGCGAGTGCCAACCGATTACGGGTGCAAGTCGCTGTTCATCGAAATCATGGGGCCGCCAGGATCGGCGGAGCGCTGTCGTTCGAGCAAATTTGCGAAACTAACTTCTATTCTATCGAAATTCTAACCATAAATATAGCTATCGATACTGTTTTTCGGCAATCCCCTATGTCAAACGGGCCATGTTGACGCGGATTCGCACGGGATCGAGTGGCGTGTCGGCCGGATAGGTCCCGCCAAATACCTCGACACCGTCCTCATGAAGCCGTGCTGGGAGCTCGGGCCAGTACGAGGTCCCCGCGTCCGACACCGATGCGCCTGGCCCCACCCGCGCGATCCGCACCCGCGCGTCGCTCGAGCCCGTACCCGCGATGCTCAACACGATGTCCGCACCGTCGAACTGCACCCAAGGATCCACGATCGGCACCGAGAGAAAACCGTGGTGCGCGACGAAATGCACCGAACCGGTGAATCGCAGTGTGCCCGTGCCGTGAGCGAAGGGCACTGCGTTCTCCTGCTCGACAGCGGGCGCGAAGAAGAACTCGTCGGAGGCGGAGACTCCCGCACCGTTCCCGACCGCGATTCGAGATCCAGGCGACCGCGCGACGTACCCCCGGAAGCTGCTCCTCACCCCCCACAGCAGCCCTAGCAGCTGCGTCGGCTCGCCCGTCATCGAACGCGGGTCTCGAGGCTTTTCTGTATGGCGAGCTCGGCATCCACGATCCGCTGGCGCGCCATTCGCACGCCCCGTGGGTTGTTCCAGCCCACCACGCCGGTGACTCGTCCGTCGGAGATCGCCCTGACGAGGAACCGATTGCGTTCCGGCTCATCCTCTATCGTCTCGACGGTGGCTCCGTCGGGGACGGTGCCGTACACCTGGATCTTGACGTCATACTGGTCGGTCCAAAAATAGGCGATCGGGGTGTACTCGAGTTCTTCACCCAGAATGTTCCGTGCGACCAGCATGCCCTGCTCGGATGCGTTCGTCCGGTTCTCGAATCGCACATGGGCGTCACGGCGCTTGTCATACCAGCGCGCGACATCGCCCGCCGCGTAGACGTCCTCAGCTGCGCGGCAATACGCATCGCAGACGACGCCGTCAGCAAGTTCGAGACCGCTCGAATCGAGCCACCCTGTCGCCGGCGACGAGCCGATAGAGACCACCACGATGTCGGCGGGGATTACCTCGTCGCCGACGTCCACGCCGACGACTCGTCCACCGTCGGCGACGATGTCCCGAACCATCGTCTCGAGTCGGAACTCGACCCCATGAGCCTCATGCAGTGACCGGATACGGGCACCGAGCGCCTCGCCGACGACGCGTAACATCGGCGACGGCACCGGATCAACGATCGTCACCTTCGCGCCGAATTTACGTGCGGTCGCGGCCATCTCGCAACCCAATACGCCGGCACCGGCGATGACGACATCGCGCGCACCCGTGAGCTGCTCTCGCAGCCGGAGGCTGTCAGAGAGGCTGTGCAGGCTCTGCACTCCGTGAATGTCCTGCCAACCGGGCAACTGCCGGGGACGCAGCCCCGTCGCGATCACCAACGAGCCGTATTCACCCACGGTCCCGTCGTCGAAGGCCACGGTGTGGTCGAGTACGTTCAGCGCGGTCGCCTCGACTCCGAGATCCAATCGCATGTCGAGGGCGTCGATGACCTCGCTCGAGCGAAGGGCTGCGCGAGCCGGCTCCCATTCACCCGCGAGTACCTGCTTGGACAGCGGCGGGCGATCGTAGGGAGGATGCGGCTCGTCACCGACCATGCGGATACTGCCTGCGAAGCCCTTGCGGCGGAGGGTCTCAGCAACCGTGAGGCCCGCTGCCGCAGCTCCTACGATGAGGACATCGCTTCTCATCGTGCCTCTTGCTCCGCAAGCCGAATCGCGGCAGCCGGGCACAGGCTGATCGCCGTGAGCACGTCCTCTTCACTGGAGACGGGGACATGCTCGTCGAGCAACACCACGATGCCGTCCTCATCACGCTGGTCGAATACTTCCGGTGCCGCGAAGACGCACTGGCCACCTGCGACACATTTGTCTTCGTCGACGACGATATGCATTTCTTTCATCATTTCTTCTCTCCTATTGGCGCGACGGGGTCACCACGCCACCGGAAGCGACGCAACACCGTAGATGGGCGCGTCGCGACGGAATTCGATCTCGGCTGCCGGGACCGTGACGCGCAGGTTCGGAAACCGCCGGAGCACGGCAGGAATCGCGACCGTCAGCTCGAGGCGAGCCAGATGCTGTCCGAGGCATTGATGGATGCCGAAGCCGAAGCCGACGTGCGGCACAGGCTTTCTGGAGATATCCAGCTCCGGCAAGTCCCCGACCAACGCTGGGTCGTTGTTCGCAGCCAGCAACGAGAATGTGATCCGCTCGCCTACCGAGAAATCGCGCCCCGCGATCGTCGTATCGCGAGCAACGAGGCGATGTACTCCTACTGCCAAGGACAGATAGCGGAGCAGCTCCTCGATCGCAGTGCGGACCACAGAGTCGTCATCCCTGACAGCCGCGGCCTGATCTGGGTGCTCCAGCAGAGCGAGCGTCCCTACCGTGATCGCATTCGCCGTCGTCTCGTGACCCGCGATGAGCACAAACATCGCTATGCCGACAATCTCCTCGTCGGTGATCTCGCCCTCGTTCTCGGTGATCAGGGCACTGATGAGGTCGTCGCGGGCAGCGGCTGTTGCCTTCGCCACGACAACCCGTTCGCGCAGGTATGCACGCAGCGCCGCGACAGCTGAGATCGCGGTCTCGGTGGCGGACGAGAGGCTCAGGATGTCGAGAGTCCACTGCTGGAAATCGCCGCTGTCTTCGAAGGGGATACCAAGGATTTCGCAGATGACCCGAGTGGGCACGTGCAAGGCGAACTGCGAGAAGAAGTCTCCCGCCCCCCCGAGCGCCTCGAAGCTGTCCAGGCTCTCATTGACGATCTCTTCGATGCGGGGCCGCAGGCGCTGGATGTTCTTCACGGTGAACCACCGACTCACCATGCGGCGGATCCGCGCGTGTTCAGGACCGTCGTAGTAGATGAAGTACCCCGGAATGTTCGCCAACGTTCCAGAGGTCTGCGCCTCCGAACTTGGTCCCATCACGACGTCGCCGCTGCCCAGGAGCTCGCGGACGTCGTCGTAGCGTGTGATTGCCGTCACGTCGAAGTGTCCGTATTGAGGGAGGTCGAGGCCTAGCTGCGGTAGCTCTCCCGCATCACGCACCCTGACGAGTTCGCTATCGGGCGCGAAGCCGTGGCCGATCTCCCGCCGCACGGTCAGAAGGGGACTCAATTCAGTGGACATAAGGGTTCTCCGTTTCTTCGGTTCCGCGCTGCGGTGCGCGTCCGCAATAGTGTTGTCCGGCAGGGCATCATGTCGGCTCATTCCGGCGCCATGATCGACGGCAGCCAGGTCACGATATTCGGGAAGAACACGAAGACGACCAGGATCACGAGCGTGACGACGACGAACGGGGCCACACCCTTGAACACGTCGGTGAGCTTGATGCTGTACCCCTGATTCACCGCAGGATCCTTCGTCAGACCGTGCACGATGAACGACAGAATGCCGATCGGCGGCGCGACCATGCCGATCTGGACGAGCATCATGAGGAAGATCCCGAACCAAATCATGTCTACGCCGAGCGCAGTGAGCGGCCCGATGAGCACAGGCAGGGTGAGGAGGATCATCGACAACTCATCGAGGAACATCCCCAGCAGGACGAACAGCACGATCAGGACGAGCAGGAACACCACTGTCGGCATACCCAGCCCGACCAGGAAGTTGGTGGCAGACTGGGCGACGCCGCTCAGGGCCATCAGCCGGGTCATGACCGTGACCCCGATGACGAGCAGGAACAGGGCGGCCGACGATACTACGGTCTCCATCAGGCTCTCGCCGACGAATGAGCGGATCCGCCTGAACGTGCGCTCTTTTCGTGGAAACGACAGGACGCTGACGACGATGGAAGCGAGCGCGCCGAAGGCGCCGGCCTCGGTCGGGGTGTAAAGGCCCGCAAGCATTCCGCCGATCACTACGAGCACGACGACCGCGATCGGGACGATCCCGACGAGGGAGCGCAGCTTCTGCCCGAGCGGTGCCCGCGTGACGACGCGCGGTGCGGACGACGGCTTGATGAGAGTCCAGACGACGATGACCCCGCCGAACGCGACAGCAAGGATGATTCCCGGAACAACGCCCGCGATGAGCTGTGGACCTGTCGCCGTCTGCACGAGGCCGGAGTAGATGACGAGCATCACGCTGGGCGGGATCACCTGGCCCAACGTGCCCGCCATCGCGACCGTACCCGTCGCGAGTGCCGGACTGTACTTCAACTTGAGCATCTCCGGGATGGCGATGCGGCCCAGGGCGACGGTGATAGCTATTGAGCTGCCGCTCGCGGCCGACAAACCTGCGCCGGCAAGGTTGGTGCCGACGGCAACTCCGCCAGGGGACCGACCCAGCCAGAGGAGAGCCACGTCGAAGGCCCTACTGGTGAGGCCCCCCTTCCACATGGCGATGCCCATCAACACAAACATCGGGATGACGCTGAGTTGCCAGCTCGCGACCGTGTTGAACACAACACCCTCGAAGGTGCCGACCACCGTCGGTAGCTTGCCCAGCACGAACAGCCCGAATGTGGGGATCAGTATCATCGAGACGCCGATATGGACGCCGAGCAGTAATGCGCAGAGCACGAGACCGATAACGAGGTAGCCCACCGCTTCCCGCGGAAGGTCGAACATCAGGAGCGAGACGAGGCCGACGCCGAGTAGCCCAGCGGTGACGACATACGAGATGTTGCCGGGTCGCAACACGAGACGGCGGTGCGGCAGCCGGCTCTGAGGTGCCTCCTCGTGCCGGGGTGCATTGACAGTACGCGTGGGTGACGACATCCTCAGACGCCTTCTGTGAGTAGGACCGGTTCCGCGGACCCGGGGGCCTGACGCCCCGAGAGTTGCCTGTACAGCTCGACGCCGAGCTGAAGCACTGCCAAGATCAGGCCCGCCGCGATGACGAAGCGAATCGGCCAGATCACCAGCCACCGGGCGCTCAGGGCGGCCTCGTTCAGTTCCATCTTCATCACCGCGCTCACGAACGTGTACCAGGCGAGGCCCGAGAAGGTGATGAGCGCAAGGACAATGGCGACGAGGTCGGCCACCCACTTCATCTTGGGTGAGAGTGCATCTGTAATCAGTGTCACGTCGATATGTCCACGCCGTATCTCGGCGAAAGCCAACGGGAGGATCGCCACGAGGGGCATCCACCAATACGTCACAAAATCCGTCGTGCCCGGCACCGACTGGTTGAAGAAGTTGCGCGCCAGTACGTCCACGGCGAGCTGCAGAATGAGCATGAGGAGCGCGATGCCGCCGACACACGCTGCTGTTTTACCCGCCCACTCGATCCCTGCCACGAGCTTCGGGGCGCGACGTGACGGTGAAACGAGGACCGTTGAGGTTTCGGCTTCGGTCATGGTGAGGTCCAATCCGGTATGTCTGACCCGTAACGCACGGATCTGGTACGTGACATCTGGAACCTGCGTCCTCGGAGTCGCCCGACCAGCGTCTGCGAGGCAGCGGCGGTCAGGGGTTGAGTGCTCGGCTGCGTTCGTGCATGACCTCGCTCACACGTTCCTGCCAGCCGTCGAGATCGGGCGATTGAGCCTTGATCTCGTCGATCACGCCCTTCCAGAACTCGAGATTCTGCATGTAGCCCTCGATGAACGCTTCCGGGTCGGTCACCGCTGACGGGGCTCGGTCCGCGAGCGTCGACAGTGCCTCCTTCTGAGTCGCTGCGAGCGCTTCGTCCAGCTCGGACGCGTCGTGCGTGGTGACCCGGTCGTCGGCGAGGTATTCGGCCGTGTCTTCGAGGTTGACCTCTGCCGACCGGATGGTCGATCGAATCGCCGCTTCTTCGAAGATCTGCTTCACCTCCTGAGGAAACGACTCCCACGTGTCCAGGTTCAGGACCTGCACGTACCCGAGGAAGGTACTGAACTGCGCCGGAGTGAAGTTCGGCGCGACGTCTTGGATCGAGAAGTCGTTCTGGATCGTTGCCGGCCACACCACGCAGTCGATCACGCCGCGTTGAAGCGCCTCATACATTTCAGGTCCGTTGATGAACTGCGTCGACATCCCAAGCGATTCCGCTTCCGGGATCCATGATCCTCCGCCGACATGCACCCGTTTGCCGTCTGCCTCGTCCAGGGTCTCGACCGGGTCCACGCAAGCGAGGTTGTACGGCGCGCTCGCGAAGCCGGTGAGCACCTTCGCATTCTGAGCTGCGAACTCGGCGTCGAGTATGTCACTGCTTTGGAACAGGTCCCAGGTCGCCAGGAGCTGCTGCAGGTGCCCCTCGGGAGTCGCGATGTCGTACGACGTCTCGGAACCGAGGTCCCGCAGCCACTGCGACACGGGAAGCTCGTCAGGGTTGAGGCTGGTCGAGAAGCCCCCGAATCCCACGGTGTCGGCTTGCACCGAGGGCAGTACCTCGTTAGCGGGGACAAGGGAGTTCGACCAGTAGGGCTCGAAGGTGATCTTCCCTGCTGTCGCTTCCGTCACGTATTCGAACAGCGAATCCGCGACCACCCCGTTCGTGCCCGCCTGCGGGGTGATCAACGCAGCCCTGATGACAGTCGGGTCAAAACTTTCGAGTGTCCCCCCGGCATCGGCACCTCCAGTGTCAGTGCCGGAACTGCATCCCGTGAGGAGGAGCGACGCGACGACCGTCGCCGTGAAGGCCGTAAGTCCGGTGTGAATTCGATTCATAACTCACTTCTTCGTAGAAGCGGAAAGGGTATGCCTCGTGGCGGGGCGTTGGCGGGCGACTGCTCACTGCGCCACAGCCCAACAGTCGGTGCCGGCCAGCACTGGACGCGATTTCGCTTAGCGTCGCCGAATCGGCTTTCATCGAGATGGATTCGCGAATGCTGAATCAGCTTAGCATTAAGCCGCTTCTGGTGGGTGGTATTTCGTATTCCATTTCTGTTTTTTACGTCGCCTGGTCCTGCCTGCGCCGCAGTGGTAAAGACGGCTCAGTTCTGATACTCACGGTCGCTCCAGATCGGCCCCGTGTGCACCGAGTGTCCTCCGTCCACCGGCAGGATCGCACCATTGACGAACGATGCCTCTTCCGACGCCAGGAATGCCGCTACTGAGGCGATCTCGGATGGTCGTCCGAGCCGGCCTATCGGGACACTGTCGAGCAGGTACTTGCCGCGAGGAGCCATCGCGTCGGCGCTGCCGTAGCTACGGACAACATTCGGCGTCTCGGTGGGACCAGGTGCGATTGCGTTGCACCGAACCCCCAGCGGCCCGTAGTCGAGGGCTATCTGCTTCGTGAGGCCCACCACACCATGCTTCGCAGCGGTGTAAGCACCGAGGTGGTGATTGGCCATGAAGCCCAGCGTCGATGCCGTGTTGACGACCGTACCGCTCCCACGCTCGACCATCCCGGGAAGCACCGCCTGCGCCCCGTGAAACACCGCGTTCAGGTCGACGTTGAGCACGAGGTCCCAGTTTTCCCGGCTCATCTCGTGGAGCAGCCCAGCTCGGGTGAGGCCGGCGTTGTTGAGCAACACATCGACTCCGCCGTTTCGCTCAGACGCTGCCCCGACGAGCGACGCCCAGTCGGCAGGCTTGGTCACATCGGTGTCGACGAACGTGATGTCACCGCCACGCTCGAGCATGTCCGACCACTCATCGGACTTGCCGACGTCTGCAACGAACACTGCGGCACCCTCGCGAGCGAACCTCTCGGTCATGGCGAGACCGATGCCGGAAGCACCGCCGGTCACAATGACGGTCTTGCCCGAAAAGCGACGACCCTCGGTCAATTCCTCATTTATCATCTGCAGTTCCCTTCTCTGCTGTTCCCGATCCGGTCGGCGTCTTGCCGACTACATTGCGTAGGCTTCCGACACCCTCGACCTCGACGACGACTTCGTCCCCGTCGACGAGGAATGGTCCGTCCGCGCCTTCCTCGAACGCCGTGCCCGCTGGTGTGCCGGACGCGATGATGTCGCCGGCGCGCAACGGGATGAACCCGTGCAGGTGGTCGACGACATCAGCGAAGGAGTAGACCATTTCGCTCGTGCTGCCACTCTGGCGGAGCTTTCCGTTGACGCGCGTCTGGATGTCGAGGTCGTTCTCGTCGAGGTCCTCGTCCACCACGACCCACGGTCCGCACGCGGTTCCGCCTCGGAAGTTCTTCTGCAACACCCAGGTGAGGGGACCCTCGTCGATCCTCGGTGCGCCCGATGAGAAGTACGGGTCACGCACACTGACGTCGTCGACAGCGACGACACCCCAGACGCGCGGCGTCTCGCCGCCGCGAAGCACGACCCCGACCTCTCCCTCGTAGTCGAGGTACGAGAAACCGGATGGCCGACCGAGCCGTCCGCCGTCGCCGACGACCGTGCGCGGCAGAATCTGGAACCCCCACGGAGGAACGCCCGAGCGCCTGGCCTCGAGGAGCTTCGCAACACGATCCGCGGTCGCCGCGCCGCCTCCCTCGATTGCGAATTCGGATCGCGCCGCATGCGTGGCGAAGTTCGCGCCGATGGCGAGCACCGCAATCGATGGCGCGGCGAGCGGGGGCGCACCGTCCAGAACGACGTCATAGCCACCTTCCTTCGCCGCCCACACGAGCAGAGACTCGACTGCCGCCCTCGCCTTGTCCCATCCGTCGATGAGTGACGTCCAGTCAGCGTCCGCCGTAGGCAACAGCCCTGTGAGGATGCTCGACGCGCTTGGATCGTGCGCACTGAACGCGGTCACCGCACCATGGAGGTCGATGAACCGATCCTCCTGCGCTACGGCGGTTTTGCCGGATTGCAATCGTGCGAACCTCAACCCTTCACCTCTCCTGATCGTGCTGACTGTTTCTGGCCGACAACATGAGACGATGATCGCCCCGCTTGATCCCTGATCCGGGCAAGCGCGTCGGCGGCCGCCCGAGCACGATCGACGTACGACATCCCGGCGAACGCTGGTGAGGGCACTTCGACGTACTGCGTCGCAGCAGGCATGGCTCGCACCAGATCGACCAACGGCAGCCCGCCCTCCCCCGGGAGGAGCCGAGCGCTCCGGGCCTCGTATGCCAGTGCCTCCGCCGTCGGTTCGGCGAGAGTCCGCGGCGCATCACAGAGATGCACGATCGGATAGAGATCGGGGCGCAGTCGCACTAACTCTGCGACGTCGTTCGGCGTGCCGCCCGTGCGCGCGAGATGCAACGCGTCGACCACAACGACTGCCGCCGGGTCCTGGAGCCGCTCCACCATTCGGTGAGCTTTGTGCAGCGAGTTCACGGCAGTGTACGAAGTGAACTCCAGGGCGACGGTGAGACCGTGGGGTGCAGCCAGCCGACAGAGTGCGGCCAGATGATCGGTGGCGCGCTCTTCGTCCCGGTCGCTGCACATTGTATTGACGAATCTCGCGCCGACCCGCGCGCCGAACTCCAGGACGGGCTCCAAGCGGGCCACCTCGAGATCTGGATGGATATCCACGAACTCGATGTCCGCCACCCCTACGCGTGCTGAGTTGATAGCACCGCCCATGTCCAACGGGATCCGACCGACGGCGTCGGGGCGGGTCCCCACCGGCACCGCTCGCAGCGTCACGGCCTCAAAGCCCGCCTCCGCCGCCGCCGCAATCGACTCCGAAGGGGATGCGCCAGCAACCGTCAGATAGGACAGGACGGACGTTCCGGAACCGCAGCTCATCGGCGGCGCACCCCGGTCTGCAGATCTGCATTCGGCAGCTTCGCGGCGACGGTCAGCTCGTCGGGGAATGACACGCTCGTCGATTCGGACACCACGGCCTCGGTCGAGGAGGCAAGTGAATGCTCCAGATCGGGGTCGGCGATCCGGACGAACACAAAGGTTGTGGACAACGCAAACTCCTTCGCCATGTCGTATGAAGCCAGGCTATTACGAAATATAGATTCTGTAAATACGAATAGGTTTTCGCATTTCTACAGCAAGGACAAGGACCGCCACGCAGCGCCTGACGACACTCGCATTGCTCTGGATACCGCACTTCCCTCGCCTGCCCTATGACATCCGTTTCATAGGCCGGCATCGAGGTGCAGATCGGCCTGTGCGCGCACTGCAGGTAGATCTCGGCGCGTCGCGTCCGAGCCCAAACTTGAGACTTCGCCGGTAATGTCATCGCGATGCTGGGCAAGCCCAGGTCGGCGCTCAAATACGGATATGACAGCCCTCGAGGCCGATGACAGTCCTCACCTTCCCGGGCGGACGTGCCGGAGGCAGTCTACGACTGGGCCGCTGGGCCGCGTCACCTTAGGAGACTCAGCGTAGCCGGATCTGGATCCCATGCCCTACATTGAATCTGCGTACGTAAAAACTGAAACCCATTCGAAGCATGTTCCCATGCTTCCCGGATGATTCCGGCTGCCTGATTGAACAAGTCCGCCGAGTGCAAGGAGATATCGACGATGGAGTACACCAACATCAGCTGCGAGGTCACGGGCGCGGTCGCTCGTGTCGAACTGCGCCGCTCCCCGGTCAACGCACTTGGCCAAGCCGCGTACCGCGAACTCGCGCATGTGTTCCAGCACATCGATGATGTCGCCCCCGGTGCCCGCGTCGTCGTCTTGTCAAGCCAGGGCGATCACTTCTGCGCCGGAAACGACCTGCAAGAGTTCACAGAGCTTGCACCGGACAACGCCGCTGAGCGGATGCTCGAGGTGCGCGAGGCCTTCTTTGCGATCTCGCGTTGTCCGCTACCCGTCATCGGCGCTGTGCAGGGTGCCGCGCTCGGCTCCGGACTCGCGCTTGCAGCCTCCTGCGACTTTGTGATTGCCTCCGACGATGCGCGCTTCGGCGTGCCAGAATTGAACGTAGGTGTACTAGGAGGCGCCCGCCATCTGTCCCGCCTCGTGCCCGAGCCGGTGCTGCGGTGGATGTACTTCACGAGCGACCCGGTACCGGTCACTCGTCTGGTGTCATACGGGGCCCTCATCACAGTTGTCGATCGGAGTCGACTGCTCGAGGAAGTGTTGAAACTCGCCACCCATGTGGCACGCCATAGCGCCTCGAGTCTGCGGTACGCCAAGCAGGCGCTCAACATGATTGAGCCGATGACTCTCGAGGAGGGCTACGTGTACGAGCAGGGGCTGACCGTGGAGTTCTGCGCGCATGCCGATTCGAGAGAAGCGATCAACGCAGTCGTCGAGAGGCGGGAACCAAGGTATGCCCACCTCACCTGACCCGACAACCGGCGCCGTCCGGCCGAGGTGATGGTAGTGATGGCGGGACGTTCGGCCTGGCGATCGCCCTCGCCGAAAGAATGGCCCCGCTGCGGCTCGGTCCGGCGGCACCGGCCCCACGTCCACCAGGGCGCCGTCCTTCACCGATCAACTGATGTGCGTGTGCTGAGTTTCGTTGTGCGGTAGCGATTAGGTGACGGGCGTGGGTGATCGTCCGACCTCTCGAGACGGTTGGTTCCACTAGCTTTTCCCCGTCGAGCCGGGCAGGTGGCGCGGGCGTTACGCGATGATCGGCTGAGTGCGGCCGAAGGTTCTGTCGAACTGGTTGTGCCACACCTTTCCACAGCCAGTTCTGAGGTAGGCGAAGCGCGCCGAGGAACCCCGCGCCGCGCTTCGCGTCCTCGTCGTGGCCAGAGAACAAATGGCCGGCGAGCGGACCCGAGCAGTAATGCGCTCGCCGCCCTGCTCCGGATCACCGACCTTGGAATCGATGCGCGCAAAGCGCTGACGCGCAGACAGATTGATGTGTCGACGGGTGGCGGTACGACTGGACAAAGACGAGTCCGCGCCCTCGATACCGAGTTGATCGACAACAGAAGGCACTCGATTCTGCCGTAAACGCGATCGAACCGGAACTGTCTAAGGTTGAACCGGCGCTGACCACTCTCGTCCTCGCCCGGATCCGCCCCCACCGCGACACCCGCGGGTATGTTGCCCGCCGCTGCGAGGGTCGAAGACCAAGGAGTGCGTTGCCTGACGAGGTATCACCCGGCAGATGTTCCGACCACTGACCGCTGCACGCCCGGACCCCGGCATGACTTGACGGATGGAGAAGCATCCTGGACGAGGTGGAGACTTCGTTCAGGCCGCCTCGGGGACCGAGGCGACGGTGAGGCTGTTCACGGTAGCGCGTGCGAAGGCGCGACCGGTACGGGTGTGCCGTCGCCAGGACCGCACCGCCGCACCGATCTTCGGCACAACGTCCTTGCTGATCGCGGGCAGGACCGCGCTGAAGTGCGCTGACGTCAGGTGACCGCGGGCGGCACGGCGACGGGTGTCCTGGGCGTTAGCTTTTGCCTACCCCTATCGGTAGTTCGCTTATGCGCCGACCATCCAGATATGGAGGCGAATCAGGCAAAACCCGAGGAGGTCGCCGCGGTGGAAGAGATCGTGGAGCAGCTCGAGAGCTCGACGGTCATTTTGATCACGGAGTACCGTCGTCGTTCCGTCGGCAAGGTCCCGAGCCGCGACCTTCGCTCGGCGCCTGCTTGCCGGCATCAAAGTGGTGGCCGAAAGTAGTGAGCTCCCGGAGCGGGTCGAGTATCTACCGACGGCGCCGCGATCAACGGCACCGTCGTACGGAGCGACGCACCGGCCTTACTGTCAGTTCCCGACCGCCTCGATCTCGCCCAGGTAGAGGTTGAGACCCGCGACCGGTTGCAACGGGACCTCTTTGTAGACCGTTACCTTTCCTGCCCACGTCGGGTGTGCGAGACCGCCATCCGCACCGCCGACCATGGAGTCGATGACGAGGGGGCTCCCGTCACCGTCCAGCACCGGCTCGATCCCTCTGGCTCGCGTCTCCCGGACCGCCTTGTCAAGATTCTCGACGCCGTAGATCAGCGCGAAGAATCCTTCACCGTGCTCCTTCAGATAGTCAGCGATAAATCCATGGTCGCCCGTAGGAGCCAGCAATTCGACACCAGCCGAGACAGACTGTACCTGGATGATGCCGAAGCGCTCGAATTCCGTCGGACCGTCCCAATCAGTGATCCCCAACGCCGCGCTGAGCTCCGCCTGTGCGGCGTCGAGATTCTCTTTCCGGTAGATGAACGTGACGTGATCGATAACGTTCGTGCGCTTTCCCATGGTGTCCCCTTCTGGAGGTTGGTTCGCGGTCGTTGGTCCCCCGCGGTTTGTCCGGGGTGCGGCCCCAGACCTCCGACGCGCGCGTCGGCGATCGGCGATCGGGGCCGCGTGGCAGCGGGTGTCGGACACTTCATTCGATGAACCTAATGTCCCAGACACCGGAGAAGTCGTGGCCGTCGGCGCACACCCTGCCGCATTTCGTTAACGACCAGCCGAGAACGAGATTCATCGGCATCGGTTCTAGTGAACAAGTATTTCTTGAATCCGTCCTAGACCGCGCCCACAGGGTCGCTTTGGAACTCGATGCCCTCGTAGCCCTTGGCAGCGACCTCGTCGCAGATGCCTCGGTACACACCGAGCCCGGCGACGTACAGCATCAGGCCGCGTGGTTTACCTTCGACATTCGCGCCGACGTACCATGAGTCGGCACGCGGAAAGAGTGTCGCGTCACCGACCTCGGCCACATGCGCCATCCACTTCTCCTGCGCTTCGTGGCTGGCCTCCACCGTCGCGCGACCACGCTCACGCATGTCGACGAGCAGGTCTGCGACCCAGTCGACGTGCTGCTCGATCGAGGTGTACATGTTCGCAAGCACCGAAACGGAGCCGGGACCAGTGAGGATGTACATATTCGGGAAGTCGGCCGCGAGTAAGCCCAGGTACGCATTCGGGCCATTGGCCCATGCTTCCTTGATCGTCACGCCTGCGCGCCCGCGCAAGTCGATGTTGTTCAGCGCACCAGTGATCGCATCGAAACCGATGGCGAAGACGATCATGTCGAACTCGAGTTCCTGCCCGTCACGGAGCCGGACACCCTTCTCGGTGAAAGTATCGATCGGATTCTCGCGGACCGATACCAGCGAGACGTTGTCCCGGTTGAACGTCTCGTAGTAGTCCGTGCCGAGGCACGGACGCTTGGCACCGAACGGATAAGTGGTGGGGCACAGCAGGTCCGCCACTTGCGGGTCGTCCACGATAGAGCGGATCTTCTCGCGCACGAATTCCGCCACGACCTCGTTCGCCTTCTCATCGACGAGGACGTCGGTGTACAGGTTCATGAGAGGTGCGACCCCGCCTTCCTGCCAGCACGCTTCCAGCCGACGCTGGACGTTCTCCGGCTCGTCAGCAAGCAGGCTTATGGTCGGCAACTCGATGGGTACGCCGAACGGCATAGTCTTCGCTAACGCGCGATGCTCCGGATAACGCGCCTTCATTGCTGTCTGGAATTCGGGGTCCATCGGTCGGTTCTTGGCCGGGAGCGTAAACGCCGGCGTCCGCTGAAGGACCGTCAGATGCCCGGCCTGCTCGGCCGCGATTGGGATCAGCTGCACACCCGTCGAGCCGGTGCCGACTACCGCAACCCGCTTGCCGGAGAAATCGACGCCTTCGGTCGGGAAACCGGAGGTCATGTACCACTCGCCTTTGAACTCGTCCAAGCCCTTGAAGTCCTGGCGCGGATCCTTCGTCGCCGAAATCGTGCCCGACGCCATCACAAGATGCTGGGCGGTGTGTACCTGCCCGTCGTCCGTCGTTACGTTCCAGCGTGCCCGCTCTTCATCGAAGTGCGCTGCCACAACGCGGGTCGAGAACTTGATATCCCGGCGCATGTCAAACCGGTCGGCGACGTGGTTGAGGTACCGCTCGACCTCCGGCTGGCCCGGCCACCGCTCGGTCCATTCCCACTCCTGTTGCAGCTCGTCGGAGAAGCCATACGAGTACTCAAGGCTCTCGACGTCGACGCGACAACCCGGATACGTGTTCCAGTACCAGGTGCCCCCGACTCCTTCACCCGCTTCGAACACCTGTGCCGAGAACCCGCGCTCACGCAGTGTGTGTAACGAGTACAAGCCAGCGATACCAGCCCCAACGACAATCGCATCAAAATCATCGGCCATCTCTTATTGCTCCTCGTGTTCGGTATCGCCCGGTTCTCTGATCGGACGATCGCTACTTCAGGTAGACGTGCTCGTGCCCTGTGGCTGGGACCACACAGGTCCAGATTAAGTGAACCGCATCACGGCTTCTTCGAAGCATAGGCTTGATATTCCGAATGTCAATGCTGATTTATGGTCTGCTCATCCCAGATGGCACGCTCGACAAGGAGCCCCGACTCGCTCCGGCACAGCGCCACAGGGTCACACTGCGTAAACGATCGAAATTCGCCGGCTGGGCCGGGTCCTATCGCGAATCTGTTGACGCGAGTTCGAGCAACGAGCCGGCCTCGTGGAAGAAGACCCGGAACTCGGCGACTTTGCCCTCACGAAGAATCGAGAGCTCGGTCAGCATGATCCGCTCCCCGGTCGCGATCTGATTCGAGCTCAGAATTGCAAAGACGTGGTCCTCGTCGGCGACGAGGCGATCGATCGTCAGGGAGTTCATGTCGAGGTAACCGGCTATGACCCCGAAGACCTCTCTCACGGCCCCGGCGCCCCGGTATGTCCCGCCGTAAGGCAGATAGGCAGGCTCGGTGAGCACCACGTCATCGGCAACGTGGCCGAAGAACGTCTCGAGTTCACCACGCTGTCCGGCCTCGTACATCTCAGTGACGATTCTGCGGTTGGTCTCGGTTACGGACATTCAAGGCTCTCCTTCGATTCATTTTCCTGGGTTTGACGAGGTCGTCGATTCGCACGACTATCCGGACCAGGCGACGGTTGTTCGCGATAGCGGCCTTCTCTGAACGCAATTCGTCGACTCGAGTCGTATCTGCAAGCGCCTCGAACAACTCGTTTTCGAGGAGCTGGATGTCGAGGTGATCGCGCCGACCCCTGGCCTTCCCGTTCGCCAAACTGCGAGCGACGCTGCCGCTCGTCGCCGAGGGGCTCCGACGCGGGAGTGAGTCTGTCGCCGGCGGCAGCATGGTCGAGGCGAGCTGCGCTTCGCTCGGCGGCCGGTCCCGTCCGCGACGACGACACCGACACACCCGCGAGAAGTCCAGACACAAGCGCCACTTCATGTCAGGTGGCGACCGCGGCCCGTGCGCCGCTGCGGCGCGGCTCTCGATCGATCGCTGCGGCCGCGCGATAAGCAAAGGCCATCATCGGCCCAATCGTCGCTCCCGGCCCCCAGTACGTGTTCCCGGAGACCGAGGCTACGCAGTTGCCGACGCCGTATAAGCCTGGAATCGGCTGATCGAGATCGTCGACCATCTGCGAGTCGGCGTTGACCTTCGGACCACCCTTGGTGTCCATCGCGCAGGCGCAGATCATCACCGCGTAATAGGGGCCGGTCTCCGAGATCGGCCATACCGTCGGGTTACGCCGCTCGCCCTCGTCCTTTACATTGCCGTTGAACACCAGCTGGATCGGCGTCTCGCCGCGATGGAAATCGGGATCCACCCCTTCGGAAGCACCGCGGTTGAATCGCTCGATTGTTTCGCGCAGCCCTGCGGTGAAACCATCGGCCAACCGCAGGCAACCGGTAACGCTCTCGTATTGGGCCAGCCGCGCGTCGATCGCGCCGCCCAATTCCGCGAGCGTCTGACCCCTGATGACACCGTCATCGTTCGACACGATCGTGGTGAGATAGTTGCCCGCGCTGTGCTCCTGCGCGCGCGAGTCCCAGATCTGGAACATCACCAGGTTCGGGTACTCTGCCGTGATTGGATCTCGGTAGAAGAATGCCCGCGAGAGCTCGTTGTACGGCAACTTTTCGTTGACCACTCGCTGACCCTCGCGATTGACGAGCACCATCGAATCGCCCTGGATCCCGGCCATCGCCATCACCCGCGGATCGCGCGTGGCAACGGGCTCAAACGGTATCGGTGCCATCCACGCGTTGCTCATGTTGCGCATCGGCACTCCGAGGGCACCAGCGATGCGGACGAGATCACCCTCGTTCGAGTGAACTCCGCAACCTGCGAACGCCGGAACGTGCAGGCTGTTCTCGCGCAGCTCGTCGTCGTGCACGAAGCCGCCGCTGGCAAACACGACACCACGACGCGCGAAGTAGGTCGGCGCCGATCCATCCGACCCCGTGCCCTGCACTCCGACTACCTCTTCGCCATCGAGCACGAGCCGCTGCACGCGACAGCCGCGAACGATTTGTACGCCCGCCTCGTCGGCCGCGGGCACCAGCATCGAAAATCCCGCCTCCCCACCCTGCGCGAAATCATCGACGTCGGGAAACAGAACCCGGCCCGCGGGCAGTTTGTTCTCCGGGACCTCTGTGAAGTACTCGACCATGCCCTCCGCAGGGCGATGTCGCAACGCTCCCTTTTCATGAAGCAATTCGACTGCTTCGGCACCGCTGTCATAGATCGCCTGAATTAGATCGAAGTCCCACTCGCTCAGCCCATAGGTGGGACTGTTGGGGTCGAACCGCTGGGGACGCGACATCTTTGCCATGAACTGCAAGCATTCGTCGCGTCGATCCTCGAGCCCCGCGCGCTGCAACGCCTTGTTGTTGGCCACCCAGAATCCAAACGCGGACTTGCGCGTCGTACCGCCGACATCCGCAGCCTTCTCCAGCAGGAGCACCTCGTTTCCTCGCCAGGCCGAGAACAGCGCGGTCGCAAAGCCACTACCACCCCCGCCGACCACGATCACATCCACCTCAGCCGCAAACGAGCCCAAATCTGCAGCCTGTACCGGCCGAGCGCTTTCCCTCCTCGCGAAGTCGTCGGGCGGTGGCGTGTAGAAGTCGCCCGCTGCGAAGCCCGTGGTCCCACCACCATCCGAGATTGGCGTTCCACTATTACGGGATGCATCTACCGTTTTAGACATACTGACTCCGATCAAGTCGCGACGCTGCTGACAGTATTCGAAATTAAAATCGAACATATCGAAGTAGATCCCGATTATCTAGACCCAATCCATTCGAACAACCATTCGAAAGTTGCTGAATTGCCATCGCGCACCACACACTCTCGGCCACTCCCGTGCGACGACTGAACCCCCGCCCGGCCACCGACTACGCGCGAGGCGGCGAGAGCCTGGAAAAGCTGCGGTGATCACGTAGCGCCCAAGCAGAGCGAACGTGACAAGGCGTGTGAGAGTCAGCATGGGTACGTCGACCCTCGACAAGGAGCTCCGACTCGTGCGGACGCAAGGAGCGGCAGGGTCACACTGGTGCGCAAATAGCTCGACCCCAACCTCGCCACTGGAGCTCGAAACCTCGGTCAGCCAGTCGATGCGCGCCGCTATACACAGCCGAAGTCTCTAGTTTTGATGGGCAGAACCATAAAAATCGGGAAGCTGTTTCGAAATTTGACCATGTCGACTACTCTTTCCGCAGAACATCACCCCCACTTTTCTACAGCTTTCCCGAAGCCCGGCACGGCGATGAGCCCTCGCAAGACTCGTGATAGCTCAGGCCCTTAAGGAGTTCACTGTGGCTGTACGCCCATACACAATCGCCGTCCCCGAAGAGGTCCTCGTCGATCTCAAAGAGCGGCTCGCACGCACGCGCTGGCCGGAAAAGATCGAAGGCGCTGGCTGGGATTACGGCACCGACGTTGCGTACCTTCGCGAGCTATGCGACCACTGGGCGCACCGCTACGACTGGCGGGACTGGGAACGACGCCTGAACAGCATCCCGGGCTACGTTTGCGAGGTCGACGGCGTCGACCTGCACTTCTGGCATGTGCGCGGTACCGGACCGAACCCGACGCCGCTACTGCTCTTGCACGGCTGGCCCGGCTCGATCGTCGAGTTCCTGGAGCTGATCGGCCCGTTGACTGATCCCGCGGCACACGGTGGGGATCCCGCTGACTCGTTCGATGTCGTCGTGCCCGAACTGCCGGGCTTCGGCTTCAGCGGCGCTCCGCGCACCGCGGGATGGAGCTTGTCGCACATCGCTTCCGTGTTCAATTCGCTGATGGTCGACCAGCTGGGATACGACCGCTATGCGGTCCAGGGCGGCGACTTCGGAGGTCTGATCGCCTCGCGGATGGGCGCCTACCACTCCGAGTCGGTGCTCGGCATCCACCTGAACTTGATCATGGGGACGCCCCCCGCGGAGCCTGGACCGGAGGATCTCGAACATCTCGAGCGCTACAGCCGGTTCAGCGAAAGGGCCCTGGGTTACTTGCAGGTGCAGAACACCACTCCTGACTCCTTGATGATCGCGCAGAGTGACTCGCCAGCGGGACTCGCCTCATGGATCATCGAGAAGTTCCGCAGTTGGAGCGACTGTGGCGGAGACATCGAGAGCTCGTTCGACAAGGACCTGCTGCTCACCAACCTGATGTTCTACTGGGCCTCGAACAGTGCCGCGAGCGCGGCTCGGCTTTACTACGAGACCAGCCGAGCCGAGGACTGGTACCTCAAGGCTCGTGTCGAGCTTCCGGTCGCCTACGCAGAATTCCCTCACGAGAACTTCGTCCCGCCGCGGACCTGGGTCGACACTCAATACGACATCGCCCGCTGGACCACGATGCCCAGCGGCGGGCATTTCGCAGCACTCGAAGAGCCCCAGCTGCTGCTCGACGACGTGCGGACGTTCTTCCGATCACTTCGCTGACTGCGTGGACTCGTAGCTGCCGGGCCTGCACATTCGATCAATCGTTAGGAGTGGTAATGGACGTGACGGGTGCGAGTGCGCTGATCACTGGGGGCGCAAGCGGCCTGGGATTGGCGACCGCGAAAATGCTTGCCCGCAAGGGGGCGCGCGTCGTCATCGCCGACTTGGCGGGTTCGGCCGGACGCGCAATCGCCGATGAGGCCGACTGGACCTTCGCTCCAGCGGACGTAATCAACGTCGAGGAAGTTCGGGCGGCGATCACTCTCGCCGAGCGCATGGCGCCACTCCGTGTGGTGGTGAACTGCGCTGGGATCGCCACGCCGAACAAGGTGCTCGACAGATCGGCAAACCCCGTACCACTGGCGCAGTTCGAGCAGGTGGTGCGCGTAAATCTGGTCGGCACGTACAACGTACTGAGCCAAGCTGCAGCGAGAATGGCTCGAAACGACCCGGATCCCTCCTCGGGAGCACGCGGGGTGATCGTGAACACCGCGTCCGTGGCAGCGTTCGAGGGGCAGATCGGCCAGCCCGCTTACTCGGCTTCCAAGGGCGGAGTGCACGCGATGACCATTCCCATCGCGCGAGAGTTGGCCAGGCACTCGATCCGAATGCTGACGATCGCGCCTGGACTGATGGAGACACCGATGGTGGCCGGTCTGCCACTGGCAGCGCAGAAATCGCTCGCCGAGCAGGTGCCATATCCCGCCCGTCTGGGCAGGGCCGACGAGTACGCGTCGCTCGTCGGCCACATCATCGACAATGACTACATCAATGGCGAAACGATCCGCCTGGACGGTGCCATCAGGATGGCCCCCAAGTGATCAGCCCCCAAGTGATCAGTCAGCGGCCGATACAGCCGATACAGTGGTGTAGAAGGCGACGTGGTCCTTGATTTGGGCGACGGCCGGGTGGGGATCCTCGTAGGTCCACACAACGTTGTCGAGAACAATGCCGTCGGTGCGGATGCTGAAGTACCGGGCCACCCCCTCGTAAGGACAGTACGTCTCGTGGTCGGTGCCCTCGAGGGCGGACAGGTTCACGTCTGCGCGTGGGATGTAGTGAACAACCGGATAGTCCTTCTCCTCCATTGTGAGCGCGTGAGCGGAGTCAGCAATCGTGCGGCCACCCACGGTGGCCACGACGCGGCCCCTGGCCTTCGCGATCGCAATCGGGTGGTCGAGTCCCGGAACGAGAACCGGTTTGTCCGTCATGGTTCTCTCAACTTCTTTGTGCGACTGCACATTCCAACCCGAGCGAAGCCGCGCCGATCCGCATACGCATACGCATACGCACTCAATACCGATTGAGCAACAGATCCGGGCCGGAGCCCGCACGTGAAGGGTCTGCTCGGCAGGTTCAGTGTGATCCCAGCCTCCATCTGGATCACAAGTCCCAATTCCGGTGGTAAGTTCCTAGAAACATGATGGCATAATTCGGAATCTCAATTCCAATAATTCCCAGTTCCATCCGATCGCAGCGCAGGACGGCACTCATTGAACCTCACGGCCCAGAGAGGGGACTACCGACTCACGTTCGCTGTCCTTACCGTCGGCGTAGCAGCCTATGCCTTGCTGCAGTCTTTGGTCACTCCCGTTCTGCCGACAATCGAGAAGGCTCTCGGCACGTCTCAGACCAATGTCACCTGGGTGCTGACGGCCTACCTGTTATCGGCATCGGTATTTACTCCGGTCGTCGGTCGCCTCGGTGACATCTACGGCAAGAAGCGCTTGTTCGTCGTTGCACTGGCCGCGCTCGCGATCGGCTCGCTGCTCGCCGCCCTCGCCAGTTCATTGGTGGTTATGGTGATCGCTAGGGTGATCCAGGGCGTGGGTGGCGGAGTATTGCCCCTCACATTCGGAATCATCCGGGACGAGTTCCCGAAGGAGAAGGTGCCCGGGGCGGTAGGCATGGTCGCGGCACTCGCCTCTGTGGGCGCCGGCCTCGGTATCGTTCTCGCGGGCCCCATCGTCGACGCATTTAGTTACCACTGGTTGTTCTGGATTCCGCTGATGATGATTAGCGTCGCAGGTCTGGCCGCACATCTCCTGATTCCCGAATCACCAGTACGCACCGCAGGAAAAATCAACTGGTTCACGGCGTTTCTGCTGTCCGGCTGGCTCGTGGCGCTCCTGCTCGCCGTCAGCCAAAGTCCGACGTGGGGCTGGGGTTCGTTCAAGGTAATCAGCATGCTCGTCCTGGCGGCGGTTGTTGCAGCAGCGTGGATCCTTGCCGAGTCACGTTCGTCGAACCCGCTCATTGACATGAAGATGATGCGGGTCCGCACGATTTGGGCGGCAAATTTGGTGGCGCTGCTTATGGGAATCGGTATGTACGCCGCACTCGGATTCATACCGCAGTTCCTGCAGACACCGCCCGAGGCCGGCTACGGTTTCGGCGCCTCGGTCACCCAATCGGGTTTGATGATGTTGCCGAACACGATCGGGATGTTCCTCGCGGGACTTGCTGCGGGCCGACTCTCACTTCGTTTCGAGTCGAAGAATCTGCTTGTGGTCGGATCTGTCTTGACCGCGATCGGTTACTTCATGGTGGCCTTCCTCCACTCGGCCGAGGCCGTCATCTACCTGGCGATGGCCGTGGTGGGAATCGGTTTCGGCATGGCGTTCTCTGCCGTGTCGAACGTTGTTGTGGCCGCAGTTGCCGCGGAGCAGACCGGTGCTGCCAACGGTATGAACACAAACATTCGCACGATCGGCGGGTCGCTCGGCGCCGCCTTCATGGCAAGCACTGTCACAGCCAGCGAGTCCGCGTCGGGGTTGCCCACGGAAGCCGGCTACACCCATGGCTTCGTCATGCTGGCGGTCGCAGTCGGCCTCGGCGCCGTCGCGGCATTGTTCATACCTGCAATCAGACGAGATAGAACGATCGATCGCGAGAAGTCGGAAGACCTGCCGCTCGCACCGGCTGCCGGAAGAACTGCGGGCGGGCGGTAGATCCCACTGAGGCCAAGGCACAAAGACAGCCCACAAAGACGAGCGGAAAGAAGTTCGAAATGACAAGTAATGGCCCCACGGAGACTGAAACCAATCGCGCCCTCGCACAAGGCATGTACCAGGCAGTCTTAGGAGGCGATACAGAACGGTTTCTCGCCTTCGTTTCACCCGAGGTAGTGGTGGAGGAACCGGAGTTCTTGAGCTATGGGGGCAAGTATCAGGGCTTCGCTGGATTTCAGGAGTTGTTCGCAACACTCGCGTCCAAATTCGACCTCGCCGGCATGACGGTGGACCGTCTTGTAGTGGACGGGGATTACGTCTGCGCGTTCGGTCGGGTTCCGATATTGGGAGGCGACGACCTAGTTTCGTTCGCCGAACGCAGCATTTTCGAGAATGGCAAGGTCATTAACTTCCGCGTTTATCTTTATGACACAGGCGATTTAGGTGTTGGTCGTGACCCTGAAAAATTGGTGCTCTGAAGTACCTGACCAACCCCGGTGACGGCGTGCGGATCTTGCCACTGTCAAGGATTGGTCAGAGAGAATCAATCGCTGCGTCGATCACGCGGTGAAGGCGGTCCGGGCCTTCTTCCACCCGTGCCAGGAGCTGCATCCCCATCATTGTGTTCAGGAGCAGGCTCCCCATCGCGGCCGGATCGCGGTCGGGAGCTATCTCTCCCGACCGCTGCCCTTCCTCGATCAGCGCCCGGAAGACGCCCGCGGCGAACTCGAAGTATCGACGGGCCTCGAAAACCGCCACCCGTCGGTTCCCGCGAGATCTGCCTCCGCGTTGGCAATCATGCAACCGCGGGTGCCCTCGTCGGCCATGAACTTCAACGTCCCGCAGAGGCGCTCTTTGACCGAGTCGGGGTGCTCCGTCAGCGCCGTCAGCAAACGAAGCCGGGCGTCGACATAGCGACTCAGCGCCAGCTCGAAGAGACCGTGTTTGCTCCCGAAGGTGTTGTAAAGACTGCCCCTGCCGATGCCGAGCGCATCGACCAGATTCTGCGGGCTGGTGGCGCGGAATCCCTGCTGCCAGAACACCTGCATGGCCTGCTCGACGGCGACAACTGGATCGAACTGCTTGGACCTTCCCATCGACACACCCCTACAGTTCTCGATGTCTGAGTTCCCGAACCGCCGCTCGGCGTTAGACGGCTTCGAGGATCGTAGCGTAATTCGCCACACCAACCCCACCCATATTTTGCACCAGCACGCGATCGGCGCCGTCGAACTGCATCGCCCCTGCAGCACCAGAGAGCTGCATAGCCGAAACCACATGTTGGGACACTCCGGTGGCCCCCACCGGATGCCCCTTGGCCTTCAAGCCGCCGGACAGATTCACCGGGAGGCGCCCGTCTCGATGGACCGCACCGGAGGTCAGGGCTTCACCGCCCTTGCCCGGCTCGGCCAGGCCGATGACCTCGTACATGATCAGCTCCGCGATCGTGAAGCAATCATGCACCTCGGCGAGCGACAACTCGTTGACACCGATGCCGGCCATCGCATATGCGCGTTCCACCGATGCGCGCGTGGCCTCGAAGGCGGTGGGGTCGCGGCGGGCGGCCGGGTGGAAGTCGTTCGCCTGGCCGAATCCGGTCACCCGAACCGGCTGATTCTTCGCGGCCGCGCTCGGCGATATGGACAGCACCAGAGCCGCGGCTCCGTCCGAAACCGGCGAGCAGTCGGTGCGGCGCAGCGGTGCGGCGACGATCGGATTGCGATCCGAGACCGTACGGCAGAACTCCTCGCCGAGATCCTTCCGCAAGTGTGCGTACGGGTTGGCGACGCCGTTGCGGTGGTTCTTCGCTGCGATCGCGCCGAGCAGATCTCCGATGTCGCCGTATCTCTCGGCATACCGCTGCGCCACCGTCGCGAACAACCCGGTGAATCCAACGGACGAGGGGTTCCCTGCTGACTCATAGTCGGCTCCGAGCAACGCCGAGCCCACATGCTCGGGCGTCGCGTGCGTCATCTTTTCCGCACCAATCACAAGCACGTTCCGCGCAGTACCGGCGAGCAGGGAGCGGATGCCGGCGTGGACCGCGCCGGATCCCGATGCGCACGCATTTTCGACGCGTGTGGCCGGCACGTTCCGCAGCGCCTCGTCAACCTGTAGGACCAACGAAGAAGAGAACGCCAAGGGCAACAGGCTCGAGTTGAACTGGCCGAGATAGATCTCGTCTACGTCACCAGGCTCGATTCCCGCGCTGAGGATGGCCTCCGTGGCCGCCTCGACTATGAGTGATTCCAAGTCGCGGTCGGTGAGCTTGCCGAAGACCGTGTGGCCCCACCCCGTGATGCGCACGTCCTGACCAAACTGGGAGAGCACGGTCACATCGAAACACCGCCGTCAACCGCGAGCACGGTCCCCGTGATGTAGGCCGCCTCGTCGGAGGCGAGGAAGCACACAGCGGCGGCCATCTCGGACGGTTCCGCGAAGCGCCCCTGCGGGACCATATCGGTCAGGGCGCGCAACTTGTCCTCGGGTATCGCCGCCACCATCGCAGTCGCTGCGTTCGGCGAGATCGCGTTGACTGTGATGCCGAAGCGGGCAACCTCTTTGGCGACCGTCTTCGTAAACCCGACTATCCCTGCCTTGGCTGCGGCGTAATTCGCCTGCCCCACGTTTCCGTGTAGACCGCTGTACGACGTCACGTTGACGATCCGGCCGAAGCCCCGCTCGCGCATACCCGGGATCGCCGCCCGGGTGAGCAGAAATGCTCCCGTGAGGTGCACGTCGAGAACTTGACGCCAGTTCTCTGTCGACATCTTCCAGATCACGCTGTCACGCGTGATTCCCGCGTTGTTCACGAGGATATCGAGGCCGCCCCACTCCGCAACACCGGCCAACACCGATTCGGAGAGCGCCTCATCCGCCACATCACCTGCGAAGGTGCGGGTGCGCTCCTGCCCGGTCCATGCGGCCTCGAGTGCGGTCTGGTCACGGTCGATTACCGCCACCCTCGCCCCGGCGGCATGGAACGCCTGCGCCAGTTCACGTCCGATTCCGGCGGCCGCGCCCGTTACTGCGACGACCCTGCCGGTGTAGTCGAAACTCAGATTTCCCATCATTTACCTGCCTTCGTAGGCCGGTGGGCGTCGATCCGCGAAAGCGAGCAGTCCCTCCGTTGCGTCATATGACTGCGTCGCATATTCGTGCACGAGGTCGGTCTCCTGCCGGAGCCCCTCGTCCAGGTGCGTCCGCTGGCCGATTCGGATGAGTTCCTTCATCTTCCGCTGCCCCAGCGGCGTCCGGGTGGCCATCCTGCGTGCCAGCGCAACCGTCTCCTCGCGCAAGCTCACCAGAGGCGCCTGGAAGGCGGCGAGACCGACCTTCACAGCAACCGACGCCTCGAAGAGGTCACCGGTGAGGAGCCAGCGCCGCGCATGCTGCACGCCGATGGCGCGGATCAGGCGTTGGCTCCCGCCCGCGCCCGGTAGCTGGGCGAACCCTAGGTGGCCGTCACCGATCCGCGCCTCATCCGCGATGGTGATGATGTCACAGGCGAGTGCGATCTCCAGTCCACCTGCCACGCAGACTCCGTTTATCATTGCGATGACTACCGACGACGAGGCCTCGAGCGCGTCGCACACGGCGTCGAAGTCGTCCATGAACTGCCGGAATTCCACGGGGTCCCGGTACAGCTGCTGGTAGCCTCTCAGGTCTCCTCCCGCCGAGAATGCTTGCCCGGCGCCGGTAAGGACGATCGCGCGTGGGGAGCCGTTCGCTGCGAAGTCTCCGAGTAGCTCTCGCAGCGCGCGGATCGTGTGCTTGTCGATCGGGTTACGCTGCTCAGGACGGTTGAACGTGATGATCACCACGTCTGCGCCGTCCTCATCGAGCCATTCCAGCGTGAGCAGGCTGCTGTGCTCGTCGGGGTACGCCGTCGGCCTCCCGGCGACCGCACCCAGTGTGGAAGTGTGAATGGTCATCAGTGCTCCTTCCGGTGGCGTTTGAGCTCGTGCCGGGCGATCGTGCGCCGGTGGACCGCGTCGGGGCCGTCGGCGATGCTGAGTATGCGTGTGTGCGCCCACATTTCGGCGAGGCCGAAGTCGTCTCCGACGCCGCCACCGCCGTGCAGCTGCACGGCGTTGTCCAGGATCTCGAGCGCCATTTCCGGGATGCCCACCTTGATCCCGGCGATCTGCACAGCCGCTGCGCGGTTGCCCTCCTTATCCATCAAAGAGGCGGTGAAGAGGGTGTAGAGCCGGGCTTGGTCGATGCGGATCCTGGCGTCGGCGATCCAGTCTTGGACGGAGCTGCGTGACGCGAGGGACTCACCAAAAGTCACGCGCTCCTCGGCGCGCCGGCACATCATCTCCAGTGCGCGCTCGGCGACGCCGATCGTGCGCATGCAGTGGTGGATCCTGCCCGGTCCCAGGCGTGCCTGGGCGATCGCGAAGCCCTGCCCCGGGCCGCCCAGGATGTTGGCTTTGGGCACTCTCACGTCCTCGAAGGTGATCTCGCAGTGCCCTTCCCGGTCCACGTAGCCGTAGACGCGGAGGTTCCGGACGATGGTCACGCCGGGCGTATCAACCGGCACCAGCACCATGGATTGCTGCTGGTGTCGCGCCGCGCGGGGGTCGGTCTTACCCATGACGATGAGGATCTTGCAGCGCGGGTCAGCTGAACCTGAGATCCACCACTTACGCCCGTTGATGACGTAGTCGTCGCCGTCCTCGACGATGCTGCACTCGACGTTGGATGCATCAGACGACGCCACCGCCGGTTCGGTCATCGCGAACGCGGACCGGATCTCCCCCTCCAGCAGCGGTGCCAACCACTGCTCTTGCTGTTCCGGCGTGCCGAACATGGTGAGGATCTCCATGTTTCCGGTATCGGGCGCGGAACAGTTACAGACCTCGGATGCGATAGGCGAACGGCCGAGAATCTCGGCGATGTACGCGTAGTCCAGGTTGGTCATTCCCTCCGTCCACCTGGTCTTGTGGGGAAGAAACAGGTTCCACAGGCCCAGCTCACGCGCCTCGCGCTTCAGGTCCAGCAGGATCTGGGGATGCCCGTGCGGCTCGCCCAGGTCGGCCATTTGCTGCCGATACACCGCCTCGGCAGGCAATATCCGGTCGTCCATGAACTGGGTCAACTTCTTGCGAAGCTGGTCCGCCTCTGGACTGATCGCGAGATTGAATGCGCTCACGCTCGCCCTCCTGTCTGCATGTGCCCGCGACCCTTCGCGAGCACTCGTTCGACCAACTGAAATTTCTGAACCTTGCCCGTCGCCGTCCGCGGCAAGGCGTCCACCAGGAGCACTCGCTCAGGCAGCTTGAAGGGCGCGAGCCCCAGCTCACGCAGGTACGACACAACGTCGGCGAGCGTGACCTCATGGCCCTCTTCGGCGACGACGCACGCGCACCCGATCTCGCCCAACCGCTCATCGGGAATGCCCACAACGACGGCCTCGCGAACGTGCGCCATACCAACGATGAGGTCCTCGACCTCCCTCGGTGTGATGTTCAACCCGCCCCGGATGATGATTTCCTTCTTGCGTCCGACCATCGTGAAGTAGCCATCCGAATCGACCACCCCGAGGTCTCCCGACCTCACCCAGCCGTCGACCGAGAACGTCGCCCGGGTCCTCTCCTCGTCAGAGAAGAAGCCGACACAGCACGACGGGCTACGCACGAAGAGCTCACCCGGCTCTCCGACGAGAATCGCGCCGTCGTCGTCCCGCACCTCGAGCTCCACTCCGTCGAGCGGCGGTCCCTCGGTCTCGAGCCTCTTCTCCAGCGGGCTGTCCGGGCGGTTCCACGTCGCGCTCAGCACCTCCGTCGATCCGTAGATCCGGAGCACCGTGATCCCCGCATCGGCGGCTCGCCCCACTACGACGCTCGGCACGGGCGCACCACCGCACGAGAACATTCGCAATGAGGTCAGATCTGCACCCATCGACTCCCCTGCGTCCAACAGGTCCGTAAGAAAGGTGGTCGCCGCCACTGTGTAGGAGGGCTTTGCACGCTCGATCAGCCGGACCGCGTCGGCCGGATCCCATCGATCCTGCAGCGTGAGAGTGAGTCCGTTGAGGAGCGCGACGCGCACCCCGTAGTTCAGGCCCGTGGAATGCCCGATCGGCGACGGCATCCACACCCCGTCGGTCTCGCTCAGACCGATACCGGACGTCAGCATGCGGGTGCCCGCGCAGAGGGTCTGCTCCGTATGCATGATCGCTTTCGGCGCGGACTCGGTGCCGGAGGAGAAGATCAGCTCGCACACGGCGGAGGCATCGGGGTCTGGCAGGTTGTCGAGCGCCGGCCAGTGCACGAACACGGTGTCCGCGTCGCCGCGCTCGACGACGAACTGCGCGGTGCCGGGATTGGCCGCGCAGACTTCCGCAACCATCGCGCGGTGGTCGAAGTTTCGGTACTCCGCGGGAGAGACGATCAAGCGGCTCCCCGCTGTGCGAACGATGTTTGACAGCTCGTGCGCACGATAGATGGGCAGCACGGGGTTGAGCACGGCGCCGAGCAGATGCACGGCCAAGTCCAGGACCACCGTCTCGTACCAATTCGGCATCTGCACAGTCACCACGTCACCACGACCGATGCCCATCGACTGCAGCCGCGCGGCGACGGAATTCGAGTGCGCCGCAAGCTGCGCATAGGTGTGACCCTCCGACTCCACATCGTCGACGACGGCGACTCTGTCGCCCCGCTCGAACGCCCAGCGGCTCAACGCCCCAACGAGCGTCTGTTCATCCCACGCTCCGCTCGACAGATAGGAGTTTCTCCGGTCCGCGGCCGTAACCACATCCGTCAGGAGTGCTCGCCCCGTTTGCTTCTCTGAACCCACCCTCGTCCTCACTAAGTCGACTTCCATGACTGAAAGCGTATTCGATATCTTGCATTTCGCAAGTCAAAATATGGAAAGAACTCCAAACATCGCGTACCCTGACTTGAAATTCACCGAAGGAGCTCACCGTGGAACCACCCTTTCCTACAGATCCCACCACCGACCTGACTGGTCTCACAGCTGTTGTCACCGGCGGAAACGGCGGAATCGGGCTCGGACTGGCGAGCGGACTCGCGCACGCCGGCGCAAACGTCTGCATCTGGGGCCGGAGCGAGGAGAAGAACGGCTCGGCGTTGGAGCAACTGCACGACGCCGCCGGCAAGGCGCACGCGATCTCCTGCGATGTCAGCGACGAGGCAGACGTCGACCGCGCCATGGCTGAAACGCTTGCGGCGTTCGGGCGTGTCGACTCGCTCTTTGCGAATGCGGGCGTACCCGGTGACATGACCCCGTTCGTCGACCTCTCATTAGACGACTGGCGACGCACGCTTGCGATCAACCTGGAAGGCGCATTCCTTTCCCTACGGGCGGCGGCCCGCCACATGGTCGAACGCGGCGAGGGCGGATCGCTCGTCGGCGTGTCATCGATCATGTCCTTCTATGGCGGCGCTCAAAAACAGCCGTACGCGGTCAGCAAGGCGGGGATCGAGGCGCTCATGCGTTCCCTCGCCGTGGAACTCGCCCCGAATCAGATACGAGCAAACGCGCTACTGCCGGGCTGGACGGACACCGCACTGCTCGAGCCTGGTGCCGGCTTCATCGCCGATGAGCACCACGCCCTGATTCGTAAGCAAACCATCGGCCGCACGCCGGTGCGTCGTTGGGGTCAGCCTGCCGACTTCGCCCGGATCGCGGTCTTCCTGGCCGACCCGACGCTGCGGTTCCACACGGGCGACCGGCTCGTCGTGGACGGCGCCTACACCCGCTTCTAGCCACTAAAGAGGAGAAAACGTGCCGCTGGATCCGACAGCCCTCGGCTATATCTCACCCACGATCCCCGTCTCCTGGGACGAGCGCGACACGATGCTCTACGCATTGAGCATCGGGGCGGGCACCGACGATCTCGAGTACACGACCGAGAACACCGCCGGCGTTCGGCTGACCGCGACGCCGTCCATGCCCGTGGTGTACTGCCAGCCGTCATCCGATGTATGGGACCGGCTCGGCGAGTTCGACTGGTCGTGCCTCGTTCACGCGGCTCAGTCACTCGAACTACACGCGCCGATGCCCCCCGTCGGGGCAGGATCGATCACGACCACGATCACAGAGATGAGCGACAAAGGCACGGCTGCTGTGGTCACCGCCCGTACCGAACTCCGCGATACTGACGGGACGTCGCTCGCGACGGGCGACTCGACCGTGTTCATCCGCGGGGCGGGGGGATGGGGCGGAGGTCGTGGCTCAACTGTGACCCCACCGCCCCCGGAGGGCCCAGCGGATCGGGAGGCCACCGTCGTGACCGCCCCCACGCAGGCGCTGCTCTACCGCTTGAATGCGGACCGGAATCCACTGCACTCCGATCCAGCTTTCGCACGCAGGGCCAACTTCGACCGCCCGATCCTGCATGGCCTCTGCACCCTCGGGATCGCGGTCCTCTCGGTCGCCCGCATTAATCACATTCCCGGTATGCAACTGCAGCGGTTTTCGGCACGGTTTGCCAACTCGTGCTATCCCGGCGATGCCCTGACCACGCGAACGTGGTCCCCAAACGGGTCCACGGCCGCGCCGGAGGCGGCTCCGCCCGGCACCGCCGGCTCCCGCAGCGTGGCCTTCGACACCCTCGGTCCCGGTGGCGTTGCCGTCCTGTCCCGAGGTGCAGCAACGTTCGGCCCGCTGACCTGACCACCACTGCATGTCGGTGTCGCCGAATCGAGGAAGGTGTGGCTGCCGCAAACGTGGGCGAAGTGCATCCTTCGTCGGCCCGTGAGTGTTTTCGGACTCCGCGACATCATCTCGCGCCTACCGGAAGATGCCCTTGGCAGCGGCGAGGACCTGACCGGCAGCGAGGGCATCGAAACGTCGGTGACGGTGACGCCGCCGCGGCAGGAAGGACGCGGGCCGGCGACACCGATTGGTGGACAACGAGGTTCGAATCCTGTCCGAGCCGATGACGCTGCCCGACCGCGCTGTCGCAAGGACCGGGCGGTTCGACGTCGGCGAGCCGACGGACGCGGATCCGCCTTACGTAGAAGTCGTTCGGCCAGTCTTCGTGCTCGCCGACGAGATCAAGCGCACGCCGGCGAAGGTGCTGGCCCCGACGACGAGGCGAGCACTCAAACCTGGCCGAACAATCGCAAGCGCTCTGTGTCGCCGAGCGTGTGCGATGCTCGGTCGGCGATGCGCGCGAGTCGTTCGCCGATCCTCGAGAAACCGAGCTCCTCGAACACAACCTTTGCCCCCAAGAACGCGATGAGGCCCTCGTAGCCGTGCGAACTGGTGACCGACGCGCTGACGCCCTTTACCCCGGGGTAGTACTCCTCGTCGTCGACCGCATACCCCCGAGTTCTGGTCGTCTCGACCGCATCGCGGAACTCTCCGAGGTCAACGATGCTGTGTGCCGTATACGCCTCCAGCTTCTCAGGCAGCGGTTCCCCCGTCGTTGCATAGTACGTCTTCCCCCATGACGCAGCTGCTAATGGAACGCCGCCGCCAAACGGAACCGCGACATCAGAGCCAGGGCCGCGATGCGCGTTGAGAATGAGGTGGCGTCCGTCCCAGGCGGTCGCCGAGACCGCGGTCACGCCGAGCTCGTTCGCGACGTTGACCGCCTCGATCCAGGCAGCGCGGTACATCGGAGTGCCGCGCGCGTAGGCAGCCCCGAGATAGTGCAAGACGGGCCCCAACGCGTACCGCTTGTGCTCGGTCAGGACCACCGCGTCGAGGCTGAGAAGATGGTTGAGAGTGGCATGTGCTGAACTCGCGGCGACTCCTGTTGCCTCGGCGATGGCCGACAGCGTCAACGGTACCGGCGAGTCACGGAGCAACGACAAGACGCCGAATGCCTTCTCGATCGCAGATGAGGACTTCGCCGCCGCTACGGGCTTCGACG
>NZ_LTCZ01000301.1:114007-120994 GCF_001583455.1 Rhodococcus sp. LB1
TTCGACGCCGCCGCGGGCTTTGACGCCGCTGAGGACTTTGGCACCGCTGCCTCCCCTGTCTTGACTCTGTGGCTCGAAACTATCGAGCAGCTATTTCATCATAGCCGAAGACACTTCATATAACTGGCATGTCGTGCCCGTAAAATGTGGGCTACACAGCGTAAAGTTTCGATCTATGAACTTATCCCGTCGAATTCTCAGGAAAGGTCACGCGAGGAAGTAGCCAGACGTCACTGAGTCTGCCGCCAATAGGTCGTTACTCACCGTGTCGCGGAGAGACCCCCATCGATGGCGATCGATTGTCCGGTGATCGACCGCGCGGACGGCGACGCGAGGTAAACACACATTGCCGCAACCTCATCGGGCTCGATCATGCGCCCCTGCGGGCTCAGCAGGTGAGCACTGGCCTGGTCAACGCTTTTGCCCGTTTTGGCTACGATCTTCCGAATCGCTGCTGCTGCCATCGGCGTGTTGGTGTAGTACGGGCTCACGCAGTTGAACGTGAGGCTGGTCCCGGCAAACTCAGCTGCCAGCGAGCGTGTCATGCCCAGGAGCGCATGTTTGGCGGCGACATAGGCTGTGACATACGAGAAGCCCACCTCGGCGGCGATTGAGGCGATCGAGATCACCCGCCCCTGATTGCGTTCCAGCATCATCGGCAATGCGGCCCGGACGAGCCGCAGCGGGGCTTCGACGTCGATGCAATGGTGTCGTCGCCAGTGCTCCATATCCATTTCTAGAAACTTGACCGATTCGGCGATGCCCGCATTGTTGACGAGGACGTCGAGAGACCCGAACTCCTCCTGAACCGAGGCAACGACCGTGTGGCAGGCGTCCGCGTTCTCGACGTCAAGACGCCGACCGTGGATCCGCTGGCCTGCCGGCGAGAGGAAATCCTCGGCGCGCCGGGAGGCTGCCACCACGGTGGCGCCGGCCTCTGCCAACGCCTCCGAGATGACCCGACCGATCCCCTGGCTTCCTCCTGTAACCATGGCGACCTGGCCGCTGAGCGCACAACGTCGCGTGTCGCTCGATAAGCGCCTTTCGGTCATCCACGACCCCGAGTGCCCGCTCCAACAAGTTCGAACAGCGTCGCGTTCGCCTGTCCGCCACCTTCGCACATGGTCTGCATGCCGTAACGAATGTCGTTGTCCACCATATGCGAGATGAGCGTCGTGGCGATCCGCGCACCCGAGCCGCCTAGCGGGTGTCCGAGGGCAATGGCACCGCCGAGGGGATTCAGCAGCTCGTCGGCGACCTTGAACTCGGATTGCCAGGCGAGGACGACGGAGGCGAATGCCTCGTTGACTTCGAAGGCGCCAATGTCCGACAGTGAGATGCCCGACTTGGCCAGGAGCTTCTCGGTCGCTGGGATCGGCCCAGTCAGCATGACATTTGGCTCGCTCCCCGCAACGACTGCCGTGTGCACCCTCACCAGGGGCTTCCACCCGTGGGAGGCGGCGTACTCGGAGGTGGTGAGCAGGAGTGCCGCGGAGCCGTCGCTGATCTGCGAACTGTTGCCCGCCGAGATTCGCCCATCCGGGAGGAATGGGGTCTTCAGTGTGCCGAGGATGTCGAGAGTCGATCCGGGTCGGATTCCCTCGTCCACCACGAATGCGCCTGCGGCCGTTTCGATCGGCACCATCTGCCCGCTGAACGCTCCCCCGCGTGATGCGTTGTCGGCGCGGGCGTGCGATTGGAGGGCATAGTCGTCCAGCTGGGTGCGGGATAGGGACCACCTGCGCGCGATCGTCTCGGCGCCGAGGCCCTGGCTGGGGAACTCCGGGCTGTATCGCTTGGCGTACAGCTCACCTAACGGTGATTGTGTCCCGGCCGCAGATCCCATCGGCACACGTGACATCGACTCGACGCCGCCCGCCACCGCGACGTCATATTGTCCCGAGACGATGCCGGCGGCAGCGAAGTGGATCGCCTGTTGCGAGGAGCCGCACTGGCGGTCAATGGTCGTGCCGGGAACCGATTCCGGCCATCCCGCCGAGAGCACCGCCGTGCGTGCGATGTCGAAGGTCTGCTCGCCGGCCTGGCTCACACATCCCCACACGACGTCGTCTACGACGGAGGGGTCGAGGTCGCTGCGCCGGGCAAGCTCCTGTAGCACGTGTGCCGACAGGTCCGCCGGGTGAACTGTTGACAGAGAGCCGTTCCGCTTCCCCACAGGGCTCCGGACTGCGGCCACCACTACTGCATCACGCATGATTCTCCTTGGTGCTCGTACTTGTCAGGAAAGGACGAGAGTCTTTCCGTGATCTGCCAGCTCATTGCCGAGCCGCTCCATGAACGTGTCGTCCATCAGCTCCAGGCTCTGGCGCTGTTCGAACAGACTGAGACAAACCCCGTCTACCGAGGCTTCCGACGCCCACTTGGCGAGGCCGACCGCGACCTCATCAGGGCTGCCGAGGATCGGATCCTGCAGGAGGAACCTGCCCATCGCGCCGGGCTCGCCGAGCCGTCGCTCCGCCTCCTCGACGGGTCCGCGTCCATGTGCCACCAGCTGGGCGATAGCTTTCTTGTCGCCGCCTGCGACGATGCGGTGGGCGACCTCTTCCGCCTCCGCGCGCGTCTTGCGGATAATCACATGCTTGCGCCCGATCATCCCGGCGTCAGTGCCGCCGCTGACCTCCTTGGCTTTTTGGAACTGGCTGGCGTCGGCCGCGGTGCTGAACAGATAATCGGCGTTGTCGAGCGCGAACCGCATTCCCCGTTCGGATTGTCCCGCGTTCACCACGAGGGGCCCCCCCTTTTGTCGTGGGCGTGGCAGGCACTCGGCATCCTTGAGTTGGAAGTGCTCGCACGAGTACGAGGAGTGCCCGTCGCGCCACAATTCGCGGATGGCCTTCAGCCAGTGCTCCGCGTGGTCGTACCGGTCGTGATGCCCGCGCAGCTCGAGGCCGATCGACTCGAAGTCGGCCTGGGACCAGCCTGCTACGACGTTGAGGCCCCAGCGACCGTCTCCGATGTGGTCCATGGTGGCCCCCATCTTGGCAACGACAGCGGGACCGAATACTTCAGTGTGGATCGTCGTAAGGATTGTTGTGCGCGTGGTCACCGCAAGCAGCGCCGAGGTGAGCGTGATGGTCTCCAGGCCGTAGGGACAGAAGTCGGCCTGGTCTCCCTTCAGCCCCCTCCACCGCGCCACCGGCAGCAAGAACGAGAGCCCCATCTCGTCACCCGCGATCGCTATTTCGCGGACGTTGTCGTAGATCGGCTCGGTGGATCCCTCGGCGCTTGTGATGTAGTGCGCGTTGCGCATGTTCGCGAGGAAGAGTCCGAGGCGGACCCCGTTATTCACGCGGGGCAATGTTCGCGGACGGGAATGCTCGAGGGGCGGGGTGTAGGTGGTCACGGAGTTCTCCTAACTGAATATGAAGATCGGTCGCGGCGGATACGCACAACCTTGTCTGCGCTGAAGCGATAGCCCGCGGGAGTCCGCTGCCGGCTGGCGTTGCAGTGCGCTCACTCTTGCGCTTGCACGGAGCGTGCAAACCTCCGCGTGTGAGGCGGGGATCCGGCTTAGCGGCAGCGTGACCCACGCGGTTGGCCGCGTGTCACAACCACGTGCCGCTTGCAGGCCGGCGATGCCACGATGAACTTGGCCTGACATTGCTCCTCCGTCTGCCGACTGCGATGTCTCTCCCCGGCTTGTCACGAGCGCCAGGGGTACTTGTCACCGAGTAGCGGCAGCACGTCGTCGATAATCAGTGCCGCAGTCCCTTGCTTACTCCCGGCGCTGGAGATGATCGGACACAGGATCGCTGCGTCGGCCACGTCTGCCACGTACACATCGAGAATCAGAGTCGCCAATCCCTGAGGAGTGCCGACATAGCGAACTGTGTCTCCGAACTGCGCTTCCCCATACTGCAGTAATTCCCTGCGCGCGGTTCGGGCATCGGCGGCGATCAACACGTCGATTTCGAGTGCCACGATGAGATCTGCGGGATCTTCGCCCGCGCCGATCCACTGTTCGCGCACTGCCGCCCGTTCCCTGATGGCGCCGCGCAACTCGGCTTGCCGCATTCTGTGCACCATCGTGGCGGCCGAGCGCGGAGCCTGCGGACTGAAAAATGAGCCATTCCCCGTAGGGCGGAGATCCCTCCACGCGACAGTGTCGACTCCGTCCGCCATGGCGACGCGCAGTTCCGGCCTAACCGGCCGTGGGGTGACACCGGCTGTCATGACTTCTCCTACCCATTTCCGAATTCGACGTCGATCGCCTTCTGCGACAGTTTTCGGTGACCGCCGATCAAGCCAGCGGGGCGCCCGAGGTGGTTTGCTGAAAGCCGCACATGCATCGAATTTCAGCGGCTGGGCCGGGTCACGTACCGCGGCATCGGATGCAGGATGGAGAACCACCCTCGCAGTACCGCTTGGATCGATCGTTGCCCGCAGTCCAATCGCTCTGCTGCGCTATCCATTCCGGAGGCGAACCGCCGGCGGAAAGTCAGTCGTCCCAGTGCTCGATTGTGTCCGCTATGTCGCCGTCGAGGATCACGGCCATCTTCCACTCGTTACCCTGTACAAACGCCGTGTCGATGATCTCCACGATGTGATTGCGCGAAATCCCTCCGATCGACTTCGCCTGCCGGAGCGCATACCGGACGACAGCGGGGTTGGCCTCGAAGGCGCCTAGATGCATCGTCAGCAGCGGATAGATCTGCTTGGGCAACACGGCACTCGAGGTCGCCTGCTCGTACCGAAGCCGGTTGGCTTTGTACCCAGGCCCACGAAGTTTCAGCCAGAGGTCCACGAATCGCGGAACCTCCGAGTTCACACGCTCATGCCACGCACGCAGCGCTGCTTCGTCGGCGTCGGAGACGGGGATTTGAGTCGTATCGAGCCCGCTGACGAACTCGGACGGATCGATGCTCCAGTCTGCGGGAAAGACAATGCGGCCGGCGTCGTCCTTGTCCTCCCAAGAGTCCAGCCACGGCCCTGCGACGTCAGAGACCGCGTTGATCGCTCGCGGCCCACCTGACAGAAAGGCAAAGTTCAGCGTATCGAGGATCTGTCGCTTGGAGAATCCATGCTGTCGGGCGACGATCATCTCGTACATGCAGCCGTCTGCGTTCGCGGTGACAGCGTAGGAGTGGACGAAGAAGATGCCGCGCGGTACTTCGCTCGTCAGCGCCGGGACGAGACCACGGTACCTCTTGAATCCACCGGGATTGTTGTCGATCATCCACGGCGCGAACTGGGCGAACCGGGTGTCGCCTGTGCCGTGCGAAAGCTCGTACCAGCGAACGGCCTCAGCCCTCTCCTCGAAGGTCCAGTCGTTCGACGAAAGGTCCAGGTTCGGATACGGCGCGACACCTCTGTCGGCGCCAGTCGAATAGTGGTTCGGCATGTGTGCGGTTCCATTTCAGTTTGTCGACACTCGTGCGTAGTGGGCGTATGTGCTACTTCGCACCAGTTGGCAAGGAGCAGCTCGCGCGTCACAGTGGGGCGCTTGTCCTTGAAGCATAGACCAGGATTAGGTTTTACGGAAACAGTTCATGGTTTTTTCGATGCTCTACCCTAAATAATCGAATTGGGTTAACATTGCGACCTATGTGCAAGTGTGCTCACTGTGGTCGACGAACCGGCATCCTGAGCTCCTTCTCGACCAGTTCGCTGGCGGTGACAGGATGAACACCTCGCTGCGGTCCCCTGGATACTCGATGCCGACCTGCATTCGCCGCGCGCTTGAGGCCTCTACCTCTCGCGCATACTTGTCGCTCTCGGCCGTCACACCGTGTGACGGGGTCCGCATCTCAGCACCTCCACCGCCGACACTCGCAGTAGCCGGCCATTTCGCAGCCTGGAGCAGTTTCCTGACTGTGGCGGCAACCACCAGAAGGGACATCTCATGACGCTCGCGAATGCCGAACTCGATTCCGGAATCCTGCGCTCTGCATTTGGACAGTTCCCGAGTGGCGTCGTCGCACTGTGCGCCGAGATCGACGGGATCCCGGTCGGTATGGCAGCCAGCACCTTCGTCGCAGTGTCGATTGATCCTCCGCTTGTCGCATTCTGCGTCCAGAACACGTCGACGACGTGGCCGAAAGTCGCCGCAGCAGGACGAATCGGAATCAGCGTCCTCGGCGAAGAACACGACGTCGCAGCACGAACCTTGGCAGCCAAAACCGGTAACCGATTCGAGGGTCTCGACATGACGACAACCGAGGACGGGGCGGTCTTCATCGGAGGCGCGAGCATGTGGCTCGACGCCACCGTCACCGAAGAAGTTCCGGCCGGCGATCACGCCATCGTACTGATGCGCATCAACGAACTAGAGATTAAGCATGTCGCACCGATCGTGTTCCACGGCAGTAAGTTCCGCAGACTCGCTATCGAGGTCGGGTAGTGATCGCGCTCGAGGCGCTGCGCCATGGCAATCCGGTCCCGGTCTCCGACAATGCCCGACGCGCAACCGAGGGAACATGATTTTCACCGTCGACCGGGTGACGCCCGAATGGGCGGCACCGACGATGCGGAACACCTAAAGCCTGCTGCCTCCGCCGTAACTCCTGTCCGCGCCGAGGCGCTGAACCTGCCCCCGCTGAGAAGACTGATCGCACACATGTACACGATTCAGAAATGAGCACCATCGATGAAACCTGTGAACAGGTCTGATAGCTCCACGAGCAGTGGGGGATCGACGCGAGTCGGAGTTACACGTGAGTCCGGGGAGGACGAACGTCGCGTCGCACTGGTTCCGACGATCGTGTCGTCGTTGATCGCCAAGGGCGTCGAGGTCGTGGTGGAGTCAGGCGCCGGATTGGGCGCGTTGATCCCGGACGAGCTGTACGTCGCTGCCGGCGCATCGATCGGTGACCCGTGGGCGGCGGACGTCATAGTGAAGGTCGCACCTCCCACCGAGGCAGAGATTTCGAAGCTGTCGTCGGGTTCGACGCTGATCGGGTTCCTCGCACCGCGCAACGCCGAGAACAGCATCGGGGCGTTGAAGACCGCCGGGGTGCAGGCGTTCGC
>NZ_LTCZ01000301.1:121039-121212 GCF_001583455.1 Rhodococcus sp. LB1
GCCGCCGGCACCGTCAAGCCGGCGACGGTGCTGGTGCTCGGTGTCGGTGTCGCCGGCCTGCAGGCGTTGGCGACGGCGAAGCGTCTCGGTGGCCGGGCCACCGGTTACGACGTGCGCCCGGAGGTCGCCGACCAGGTCCGCTCGGTCGGTGCCCAGTGGCTCGATCTGGGGAT
>NZ_LTCZ01000301.1:121253-121403 GCF_001583455.1 Rhodococcus sp. LB1
CGCGCTGGTGCCGGGCCGTCAGGCGCCCCGCCTGGTGACCGCGGCCGCGGTGGAGGGCATGAAGCCCGGATCCGTGGTGGTCGACCTGGCCGGGGAGACCGGCGGTAACTGCGAGCTCACCGAGCCCGGTCAGACCGTGGTCAAGCACGG
>NZ_LTCZ01000301.1:121428-121705 GCF_001583455.1 Rhodococcus sp. LB1
AGTTGATGTTGGTCGAGGGCAGGCTGGCCCCCGATTTCTCGGACGAGGTCCTCGCCGCGTCCTGCGTCACCCGCGACACCAAGGAACCCTCATGATCACAACACTTTTCAGAACCGCCGCGACACCGCTGGCGGTGTTCCTCGACCACGTGATGGTGCCCCGCCGCACCTTCGAGTTCTTCGACCTGTCCGAGGAACTCAGCTGCGATTTGAACTCCGATCATGGGATCGAGGTGGCCATCTGATGTATACCGAATCGTTGGCGAACATCGCGATCC
>NZ_LTCZ01000302.1:0-1144 GCF_001583455.1 Rhodococcus sp. LB1
ACCTCCTCGACGCCGACGAACGACGGAACCTGCTCGACCGCACCGGCGGCCCCGAACACCCCGCAACGACACTGCCCCAACTGCTCACCACCGCCGCAGCACACAACCGCACCGCACCGGCGGTGACATACGAAGACCACCACCTGTCCTACGAACAACTCGACACCGCATCCTCCCAACTGGCACGGATCCTGATCGCCGAAGGCATCGGCACCGAAGACACCGTCGCCATCGCACTCCCCCGCTCCCTCGAAGCGATCCTCGCAATCTGGGCGACCACCAAAACCGGCGCCGCGTTCCTCCCCATCGACCCGAACTACCCGAAAGACCGCATCACCCACATGCTCTCGGACTCCCGAGCCGCACTCGGAGTGACCACCACCGAGCACGCCACCACCCTGCCCGAACCACTGCCCTGGCTCGCCATCGACACCCCCGACCTCGAAACCCGCTGCAACACCATGGATTCAGGTCCAATCACCGACACCGACCGACTCCGACCCCTGCACACCACCAACACCGCCTACCTGCTCTACACCTCCGGCTCCACCGGCACCCCCAAAGGCGTCGTCGTCACCCACCAAGGGCTGGCCAACCTCGCCGCCGAACAACACGAACGATTCACCATCACCCCCGACTCCCGCACCCTGGCCGTGGCATCCCCGAGCTTCGACGCCTCGGTCTTCGAACTGCTCCTCGCCGCCGGATCCGGCGCCACCATGGTCATCGCCCCACCCACCGTCTTCGGCGGCGACGAACTCACCCAACTCCTCCACACCAACCACGTCACCCACGCCGTGATCACACCGGCCGCACTGGCCACCATCGACCCCACCCACCTCCACACCCTGCACACCGTCCTCTCCGCCGGCGAGGCCTGCACCCCCGACCTGCCCACCCGCTGGGCCACACCCCCCGACACCTCCCCCACCCACACACCCCGCCGCTTCTTCAACGGCTACGGCCCCACCGAAACAACCGTGATGAGCAACTGCAGCGGACCACTGCCACCCGGCGGCCCGATCACCATCGGCGGCCCGATCCGCGGCACCCACGCCTACGTCCTCGACGACCGACTCCGCCCCGTCCCCACCGGCGTGACCGCAGAACTGCACCTGGCCGGGATCCAGCTGGCCCGCGGATA
>NZ_LTCZ01000303.1:0-14042 GCF_001583455.1 Rhodococcus sp. LB1
CGCCTTTCGGTGCACCGAAATCCGTCGACAAGGAGTGCTCGCCGCCCCTCCAGAGCAGTGCCGCTCTGCATGCGGCATCGCGAAAGTCATGGCCGGCGCCGAACAGGCTTGGCGCGCATCACTGTCGGGTGTGACTATCGCCGACCTCGGCGCGACGACAGACCTCGCCGGCCTCAAACACATCTTGGCGACGTCCACGACCTGAGGTCGCCCGCGGCAGACCGAACGCGAGATTCCTGACTTCCCAACCGTGAACCGCCCTACGATCGATGGATGGAGACCGGAACCGACGAGACCAAGACCTGTTCGTTCTGCCGCGGTCCGATCGGATACGAAATCAAGGACGCCCATGCCGGCTTCGCGTCGCTACCCCCGGGCAAGCGGTATCGCGTCTTCCACTGCATGAATCGATGCCCACGATCGGCCCCCGACGGCCTCGAGTGCGGACACCGCCACGAATACCTCTGACCCGTCCGTCAATGCCGCCAGGAAGGGTCGACCCAGCGAATTCATGCCCTGCCTAGCCGCGTGAGAGTCCGGGCTGGGTCTGGATCTGTCCGGGGCCGCCCTTGAATCCGCCGGCCTTGCCCACGGTCCATTCACCGTCCGCACCGCAGACCAGGGCACCGTTGCGGTCACCGGGCTTGCCGTACGTCACTGTCTCGTTTCCGTTCGAGTCCGTGTTCACGATCGGGCACTGCCCACCGGTGGGACCGTTCGGGCCGATCGGCTCGGCATGAGCGACGGACGCCGCCCCGAAGGCACTCAGGACGGGAAGGGCAGCGAAAGCGAGGGCGGCAATGGTGCGGCGGGCGTTGATCATTCAGTGTCTCCAGAGGGTGGTCGGAAAGTGCTTCGTTGACAGGTACAACTCTGCCCACTCCGGCTCCCGAACTGAAGCAACCCTCGGGGGGCTTCGCGGCACCCCTGGGAGTGGAATCACCCCACCCTTGTGGAAATCGATCGCAACATACCGACTGCCGGGATCCGTTCAGAGCCGATTCGGTCCCGAACCCTCTACGGCGAGTTGGTCTTCGGGATTGAGCAGATAGCACGCCTTCATCGACAGGCAACCACACCCGATGCATCCGGTGAGTTCGTGTTCGAGGCGCTCGATTCGCTTGCGCTGATCCTCGAGCTGCACGCGCCACAGCTTCGACACGCGCTGCCAGTCGCGGATCGACGGCATCCGGTCTGCCGGGAGCGTCTCGAACACCGTTCCCACGTCGGCCAGTGGAATCCCGAGCCGTTTGGCCACCACGATCAGCGAGATCCGCCGGAGCATGTGCCGTTCGTACCGGCGTTGATTCCCGGACGTCCGCGTCGACGCGATCAGTCCGAGCTGCTCGTAGTAGTGGAGGGCCGAGACGGCGACACCGGTCCGACGGGACACCTCCCCCACCGACAGCAGATCCTTCGGATCCAAAGACATCGCATCAGCCCCTTGACCTCGAGTCCACTCGAGATTTTAGCGTGGAGTGCATGACAACGACCGCCCCGTCACCGGCCAGCTGGTCCGCACTGCTCGGACCCCGTTACCGCTCCACCTCCGCCGTCCTCGCCGGCGGCGTCGGATTGCACGCCGTCAACATCTTTCTGACGACGAGCCTGCTGCCCACCGCCATCGGCGAGCTCGGTCGCGAATCGCTGTACGCGTGGAGCGCGACCGTCTTCATGGTGGCGTCCGTGATCTCGTCGATGACCGTCAGCCGACTGCTCGCGCATCGCGGGGCGCTCGGTGCGTATCTGTTCGCTCTGGCTCCGTTCTTCGTCGGCACGATGATCTGCGCCGTCAGCCCGTCGATGGAGGTGCTCCTCGTCGGACGAGCGGTCCAAGGGCTCGGTGGGGGCTTGCTCGCGGGGCTGAGTTACGCGGTACTGCGCGAGGCGCTACCGGAACATCTGTGGGCCCGCGCGACCGCGCTGGTCTCCGCGATGTGGGGCGTCGGAACTCTGGCCGGACCGGCGATCGGTGGGCTGTTCGCGCAACTCGGCCAGTGGCGTCTCGCGTTCGTCGCGCTGGCAGTGGTCGCCGCCGTCATCGCCGTGCTCGCGCCCCGGGCGTTGCCGCGCACCGAGCGTGTGCGTGGCGGCGAACCCGCGCCTGCCACGTCTCTCGTACTGCTCACCCTCGCGACGATCGCGATCAGCGTGGCGGGCATCCTCGGCAACCGGACCCACATGCTGGCCCTGATCGCGGTCGGGGCCGCGTTCATCGTTCTCTTCCTGGCCTGGGAGCGGCGATCACCGCGCCGAGTGCTGCCGCAGTCGACGTACACCCGGGCGTCGTCGCTGAAGTGGATCTACCTCACCATCGCGGTGCTCGCGTCCGGCACCGTGTCGGAGGCCTTCACACCCCTGTTCGGTCAACGGCTCGCCGGACTGGTGCCGTTCGCCGCGGGATTCCTCGGCGCCATGATGTCGGTGGGATGGTCGGTGACCATGATCTTCAGCTCCGACATCTCCCGCCCGCGTGCGCAGACGGCGGCGAAGATCGCCGGACCGCTGATCCTCGCCGCCGGACTGCTCCTCACAGCGGCCCTCTGGCGTGAAGACGCCGGACTGGGCGTGGTGATTCTGTGGTCGGGCGCCCTGGCCGCCGCCGGTGCCGGGATCGGCCTCGCCTTCCCTCACCTGATGGTCGCCGCCATGCGGAGCACCGACGACGAGCAGGAGGGGGCCAAGGCCGCGGCCGGACTCAACACGGTCGAGTTGATCGCCATGGCCGTCGGGTCCGCGGTCGCCGGTGTGCTGGTCAACCTCGGTGCGCCCTCTGCCCTCACCTCGGCACGAGTGCTCTTCCTCGGCCTCGGCGTCATCGCGGCAGCCGGCGTGTTCACCGCGTACCGCGCGACCCGGCAGGCCGAGCACGAGGTCGCCCGGCCATCCTAGGCTCGAGACGCGAAGTGGTCTGCGCGACGGAGAATGTCGTGGGCACGGGCAAGCTGTGGCAGATGCCCGCCGTGAGTGACGCGGCTTCCGTCCGCGCCCAGACGCTCGATCGTCGTTTCCGCCCACGAGATGTCGTCCGCGTCGGGTGAAAACGCGTTATTGATCACCGGCACCTGCTCAGACGCGAGGGTCAGTTTTCCGGTCATCCCCATTTCGCGGGCCAGTCGCGTATCGTCCCGGACGACCTCGGCGTCGCGCGACAGCGTCGGTCCGTCGATCGGAGCTCCGATCCGGGCTGCCCGGCTGGCATTGACGAGCCGGGATCGGGCGTACGCCAACGCCATCGGGGTTCGCCCGGCACCGGTGTCGCGGCAGTAGTCGCCGATCCCGAACGCGAGTCGACAGACGGGAGCGCTGCGAGCGATGTCGTCGACTGCCACGATCGCGGCCGCGGACTCGACGAGGGCGACCACCGGAACACCGGATAGCTCCGCAGCGGTGTCCCGTACCTGTTCGGGCGCTTCGGTTTTCGACAGCATCAGTCCGCGCAATCCGGGCAGACCGCGGATCGCGTCGAGGTCTCGGTACCAGTGCGGAGTGGTCGCGTCGTTGATTCGCACCCAACCCGCATTCCGTGCGAGCCACTCGGCGGTGCAGGCTCGCCCCTCGTCCTTCGCCGCGAACGGCAAGCCGTCCTCGAGGTCGATGATCAGCGAGTCGGCGCCGGACGCAGCCGCAGCCGCGAGGACCTCGCTCCCGACTGCAGGAACCAGAAGCCAACTCCGCGCCATGGCGACGTCGACCCCGCTGCGCTGGGCTGTCTCGACACTCATTCTGCTCTTCCCTCGGCCATACCGAGGAGTCTGCGCGCGGCCCGGAGGCGACGCACTCGACGAAGCGGAGTGCGGGGACGGTGTTCGGTCACCGCTTCGTCAGGTGCGCCTCCGATCCCGGCAGTTCACCTCAGAAGTCGAAGCCCCAGGAGGCCGGGTTGAAGACGACGCGATACCAGACGTTGGTCGGTTCATCGAAGGTGCACGGCACGATCACGGCTCCCGACGTCTGTTCGAGCGCCGCAGCCTTCCCGCAGAAGTATTCCGCGCCTTCACCAGACGTCTCGGCACGGTACACGGGGCCGATGTGCCAGGGTTCGGCACTTGCGGTTCCGGCCCCCACGGTGGCTCCGAGGACGAGGGGTGCGGACAGTATCCCGACCAATGTTGCGGTACGCCGAGCGGACTTCTTCTGCACGAGATCTCCTTCGTAGGCGACGACACGACGGTTCTGTGTGATTAGTTCGCACAAGAACCGTCGGACGTTACCGGGGAGTCGACGCCCGCTCCTCGAACACCTGACCCGACCCGTTCTGCTCGGCAAGTTCACGGGCGCTGTTCAGCGCTTCCTGGGCCGCCGCCTTCACCGCCGCCTTCACCGCGGCGGAATCGTCGACGGTCGCAGGCGCTTCGACAACATCCGGCGTCTCGACAACATCCGGCGTCTCGACAACATCCGGCGTCTCGACAGGGTCAGGAGTTTCGATGGCCGGTGCAGGTGCAGGTGCAGGTGCAGGTGCAGGCGTGGTGTGGGGTACCTCGACGGGCGCTGTGCCGCCCTTCTTCAGGTACTGGCCGCACACGGGCCACGCGCCGGGGCCCTGGGTTTTCAGGACGTTCTCGGCGACCCGGATCTGCTCGGCCTGACTGGCTTCCGAGGCCACGCCCGTTCCGCCGTTGGCTTTCCAAGTTTCCGGTGTGAACTGCAGTCCGCCGTAGAACCCGTTTCCGGTGTCGGTGGTCCAGTCGCCGCCGCTTTCGCACTCCGCGACTTCTTCCCAGTCGTGCGGGGCGCCTCCGGCGGTTCCGGCGCCCGGCCCGAGCAGAACGGTGACTGCCGCCCCGATCAGGGCGATCCAGCCGAGGGTGTGCTTCTCCATGTTGCGAGTGGTCATGCTGGCTCAATCCTCTCCGCGCGTGCGGACGCGGCGTGCCGGCGACAACGCCTCGGTTGTCGGTCCGGCCATCCCTTTCGGTGCCTCGTCCCGCGCCTCGAAGGTGTCGGGATTACGAACCCGCGTCGGCAGATCTGCAGCGGCGGGCCCCCGAACGTGGCCTCCTCCCGAAATTCACACGGCATGAACAAGGTACGGATGTTCGACTATTGAGAAACGCGAGTGAAAATTGTGCTGTTCTGAGGTTTCGATACCGTTTCGACGTCATGTCGTGACAAATCCGTGACGCGCCAGAGGGGCTCGTGAATGCCACAGTGGCTCACCCATTCCCGCTCGGCGGCGTGGTCTCGATTTCGACACGGCGCCGGCGCGGCGCACCCTCCGAGCCCGTCGTCGTGGCAGCACTCTGCCCGGACGGCCGATCCGAACGAGATGAACAGCCTTCGAACGCAGGGCATCTCGGAATCAGTACCCGAGACGGTGACAGGTCAGGGAAGCAAACCCTGTCGCCGGGCTTCCACGACAGCTTCCTGCCTGCTGCGCACCTCCAACGTGCCCATCAGATTGCGCATGTACGACCTGACGGTCTCGACGCTCAGCGACAGCCGCTCGTGCGCCAGGGTGTCGTTCTCACCCCGTGCGTGATCGGCCGCGAGTTCGAGTAGTCCTGAACCCCGATCGGGCGCAGCACCGCTTCGGCATCCCACCTCGGAGGGTAGCGGTGCGGGCGTGTTGTTCCATAACGTCATCGTGGGCGTGTATCGCCCGTCAGAGCACCTTCACCACATCTCGGAGGTTTCCAGTGTCCGGACCGACCCTCTCGCCCGCGAACCACACACCGCTCAGTCCGCTGCGCTTCCTCGAGCGCTCGGCGACCGTGTTCCCGGACCGGGTCGCCGTCATTCACGGCGACCGACGCTACAGCTATCGCGAGTTCGGCGACGAGGTCGAGAGACTCGCCCGGGTCCTGCGAAGCCGGATCGAGCCCGGCGACCGCGTTGCGTTCCTGTGCCCGAACACCCCCGAGATGCTGTTCGCCCACTTCGCGGTGCCCCTCGCAGGTGGCGTCTTCATCGCGCTGAACTCGCGACTGGCGGGCCGCGAATTGGAGTACATCCTCGAGCATTCCGGGACGAGCCTGCTGTTCGTCGACTCCGAACTGGTCGGATCCGTCGCGACCGCCCGCGCCGCCGTCCCGAGTCTGCGCGAGGTGATCGAGATCCCCGACTCCACGATCGCGCGGCCGGTGGTCCCGGAGGGGATCACGACCGGGCTGTACGCCGACTTCCTCGCGGCCGCGGACGACGTCGACGGCACCCTGCTGCACTGGGGTGTCGATGACGAACAGCAGGTGATCGCGATCAATTACACGTCCGGGACCACCGGGAAACCGAAGGGCGTGATGTACACGCACCGCGGTGCCTACCTCAATTCCCTGGGCGAGACGTTCCACAACGGCTTCACCGGGTCCACCAAATACCTCTGGACGCTGCCGATGTTCCACTGCAACGGATGGTGCACCCCGTGGGCGGTCACGCAGGCCGCCGGCACGCACATCTGCCTGCGCGCGGTGCGCGCCGATGCGATCTGGGACGCCATCGACACCCTCGGTGTCACTCACCTGTGCGGCGCTCCCGCCGTGTGCTCCACAATTGCCGAAGCGCCCCAGGCACATCCGGTCGACGCACTGCGGATCACCACGGCCGCGGCGCCGCCGTCACCAACTGTGATCGCCCAGTTGGAGGCGATCGGCGTCACCGTCGTCCACGTGTACGGGCTGACCGAGGTGTACGGGCCGTACACGATCTGCGAGTACCAGGAGTCGTGGAGCGAGCGCACCCCCGAGGAACGCGCCTCCCTGCTGTCCCGGCAGGGCGTGGGCATGGTGCAGGCGGAGAACGCCCGCGTCGTCGACGCTCAGATGAACGACGTCCCGGCCGACGGCGAGACCATGGGCGAGATCGTGCTGCGCGGCAACAACGTCATGCTCGGCTACTACCGCAACCCGGAGGCCACTGAGGAAGCCTTCGCGGGCGGCTGGTTCCACACGGGCGATCTCGGCGTCCTGCACCCGGACGGGTACATCCAGCTCAAGGACCGCGCGAAGGACATCGTCATCTCCGGCGGCGAGAACATCTCGACCATCGAGGTGGAGCAGGCATTGAGAACGCACCCCGCCGTACTCGACGTCGCGGTCATCGGTGTCCCACATCCCAAGTGGGGTGAGCGGCCCAAGGCATTCGTCATTGTGAGGAAGGGGGCCACGGTCACGGCTGAGGAACTCGTCGAGCACACCCGTGGGCGCCTCGCGAAGTTCAAGGTCCCCGATGAGATCGTCTTTCCCCACGAACTCCCCCGCACCCCGACCGGGAAGGTCCTCAAGTTCGAACTTCGAAACTCGAATTGACTGTCTCGCAGGCAGCGTGTGGGCGCCGACTCGGTCGCGAAAACGGAGAACAAAACCTTCCAGTCGGACTTTTTCTATGGCATCGTAACGGTCCATGGGGGAACCGGGAGTCGACGCGATCGCCATCTACCACGCAGCGGGCCACCGGGTCACACCGATGGTGGCGCTCGACTACAGCGTCGAACCCGGCATGCAACAACGCTTGCTGCGAAGGTTGGCGGGGCGTGGATGGCGGGATCCCAGCCCCGTCTTCGACGGCGTCGACGGCGTGACGTCGGCAGTGCTGTCGTTGCGATCGGTCGACGGGCGCACCCTGTTGATCGAGGACGACACGGACGTGCTCTTCGAGGGCGTCGTCGTACCTCCGCACGGGTGGATCGACCACGTTCGAGCCCTCGGCGCGGTCGGCGTGATCGCCGGGGCGGGCATCACCTCTACGCCCGACTGGGAACGGCAACTCCCCCGGTTGGCCCGCGAGAGTGAACTGCTCGGTTCCGTCGCCACGGTCACCCTCACGAACGCCTTCGGCAGGGAAGACTTCAACGCCTTTGCCCACGAGGTGATCTCGGCATTGCGGCCGGCACTGCCTCCCGCGGCGCTGCACGACACGGGCTTCGCGCTCGAGGACGACCGGCCCCAGCGCGCGGTCGTCGAGGTCGTGGCAAGTGCGGCGAGACACCGGGTGGTCGTCCCCGCACGAATCTTCGACATGCTCCACCGCCGCGCCACAGACCACACATCGTTCGGGTGGAGGGACTCCCGAACACTGAAACGGCTCCTGCGAAAGGTTCGCACCGACGAACGCGCACCGGCCGCCGACCTCTGAAGGCCCGGCCCCGTTACGTTGGGAAGATGCCTCTCCGCTACCACGTCACCTCCGTGCTGAAACGCGCATCAATTTCGCGCCACGGCTTGGACTGGAGCCGAATGAGTGCTGCCCCCGGTATTGCCGGCAGCCGGCGGCCGGAGCAGGAGGGTTGCTTTCTCGCCGCCAACGAGTGGGAACGCGACTGGTTCATTCAGATGAACAACACGGGAGGGTCGGTGGACGTGTGGGAGGTCCGAGGGATCAACGCTGACGACCTGATCCAATCTCCAGAGGGCCACTACTACTTCCCCGGTGTCATCCCAGCCACCGAACTCCGCTTGATACAGCGAGACGTACCCCCGGGCCGGCGGGGTTGAGCCGCTCGGAGACGTGTGGGCACCGAGCTGGGTTCGCGCACGTGCCTGACGGCCGGTGCGGCGCTGTGCAAAACTCGGAAGGGCACGTACGAACGTGCTGCGCCGGACCATTGTGATGCGGAGGGCGTCATGTCCCGATCGGTTCCCGGAGGTGCTTCGGAATACGCGGAGCACACGGCGTACGACCGTGTGCGCGCCGGCCAGGTGAATGCGGTTCAGGCCGCCCTCGAGGATCACATGGGACGCCTGGATTGGTCGAGAGATCAGATCGAGCGCTACCGCACCGAGCGGCTGCGGGCCCTCCTCGCGCACGCACGCGAGCGGTCGCCCTTTCATGCCCGGAGACTTCGTGGTCTCGATCCGTCCTCGGCCTCGGTCGCCGACCTGGCGTCGCTGCCGATGATGACGAAGCGGGACGCCCAGGACGAGTGGGATGCGATCGTCACGGTTCGCGACCTCGACCGCGAACGCGCCGAACGGATTCTGTCCGAGCAGCAATGGTTTTCGTACACGTCGGGCGACGAGCAGATCTTCAGTTCGGGTGGGTCGAGTGGTGTCCGCGGCGTCTACGTCTGGGATTGGCAGTTCTACGTTTCGGCGGCGTGCCTTGCCTGGCGGGTACAGGCGCGCGAGGAACGGCGGACGCCGTCGGTGCGGTCTCCCGCACGGCTGGCCGTGCTGGCGGCCGGTGTCCCCCCGCATGCGAGCACCCCACTGTTCGACGTGCCGACCGCACTGGGGATGGAGACCGTCGTGATCCCGGCGGGCGCACCGTTCGACGAGGTCGTCGCCGCGGTGGCAGCTGCCCGGCCCACGCACCTGGTGGGCTATGCGACGGTGATCGGACGACTTGCCCGAGCGGCCGTGGCGGGTGATCTGATGATCAGTCCCGTGCGGGTGAGCACGAACTCCGAGCCCCTGCTGGACGAGGATCGGCAGGCCATCCGCGACGCCTGGTCGGTGCCGATCCACAACCTCTGGGGGTCGACCGAGATCGGCGTGCAGGCCGTGGGTTGCGGATACGGCGAGGGCCTGCACGTGTGCGAGGACGAGGTTGTACTCGAGCGTGTCGATGACAGTGGCACTCCGGTCGCAGCCGATGCGCCCGCGGCGCGAACGCTCGCCACAGGTCTCGCCAACCGCACGTTTCCCTTCATCCGGTACGACCTCGGAGACCAGGTCACATTGCTACCCGGTAGGTGCGCGTGCGGAAGCGCGTTCGCGCGCGTCGCCGACATCGGTGGGCGGCGCGACGACGACTTCCGGTACGGAACGACGCTCGTGCCCGCGAGCACTTTCCGTTACGTCCTCGGCGCAGACCCGCGTATTTCGGAGTATCAGGTCAGACAGACGGTCGACGGAGCGGAGATCTTCGCGGTCGGCGACCCGGACGTCGCCGCGCTGACGCCGGCTGTCACCGCGGCGTTGCGCCGGCAAGGTGTCGCCGACCCGCAGGTCCGGATCGAGGTCGTCGACCATCTGCAGCGTCATCAGGCGAGCGGGAAACTGCAGCGGTTCATCGCACTGCGATAGACCCGAAGTGCACCGCGGTACCCACTCGGGTGTCGAGTCGGCCGGGGGTCGACGATCTGCACCCCAGGGTGTCTGTCTTCACGGCCACTCCCGTCCGAGGATGGTCATACACGGTCACCCAGTCGAGGAGCAACGATGACGGACACTGATTGCGGTGCGGTCGCCGAAAACGCTGCGGGCGCATCACCTGCCGCGACAGATCTGAGTCGCGTTCACGCCGAGATCGCCCGCCTCGACGCGGAGATCCTGGACGCGGTCAATCGCCGTCTCGCTCTCGCGCAGCTCGCGGCCCGAACCCGGGTCGAGTCCGGTGCACCGATGGTCGCGCTCGGCGGGGAGACGGACGTGATCCGCCGGTATCAGGACGAGTTGGGTCCCCGCGGCTCGCTGCTGGCCCTGGAATTGCTCCGGCTGGCGCGGCCACCCTTCTCGTCGACGTACCGAACTCGGTAGCCCACCCACTCTCACCTCGGTCGATACCGAGCACGAGAGCAGTGCCCAGCAGTCGTCGTGACGCTGGGCACTGTTCGCCTGTCCAGCGCAATCCGGTGCGCCAGATCCGGCCGCGACACCGCAAGCGCCCCCCACCCGACGTCACCCCCCCGGATCCTCCGACGGCGGATGCGACCGCGGCTGTCGAACTGAAGGCGGCACTCGAACAACTCCGCGACGCCCCACCGCGGGGCGACTTCAGTGCGTTCGGTGCCGCCCTCGACCGCCTCCAGCAAGCGGTCGATGCCTGTCTCACCTCCGGGGGATGACGGTCATCGTCCCGGCTCACGGGAAGCTGTTCAGGCGTTCACCTCACGCAATTCGGTGGTAGGTCCTTGTTCGCCGGCGGTGCCATCGTCGCCGTCGTCGGACTGCGCCGTACGCCCACCGCGAGCAATGAGGCGATCGAGCGAGAGAGCGCCGGCGCCCAGGAAGATCATCAGGAACAGGGCCCAGCAGAAGATGGCCGAGAGCTCACCGTTGTTCTGGATGGGGAGGACGCCGTCCGGCTGATGACTCCAGAAGTAGGCGTACGCCATCGAACCCGAGGCAATGAAGGCGGCGATTCGCGTCCCCAGGCCGAGGAACAACGCGGCGCCACAGACGAGTTGGATGACTGCGCCCCACCAACTCGGCCAGGCACCTACCGCTGCGGTATGCCCCCCATGAGGTGCGGTCGGCCACGCGAACAGCGTCGACGCGCCGTGGCAGAAGAACAGGAAGCCGATAACCGCACGAAAAGCCGCGATGGCATAGTCGACACTGGGGCCGTGAAGGCGTGAAATGCTCTTAGTTGTCACATCGCAGAAGATAAGGCATGCCTGCCCTAATCGTTTCCCCACCACGTCGATGGGACACAGCCACATGGGAAAACAGACCCACGTGTGTCGAGCATCACATTTATCCTGTGGTCCTGGATTTCCTCATCGCATTCGGTCACCGGCCGAGCCACTCGGGGTGCATCGTGAAGTCCATGCGTGATTTCCGATTCTCGTTCAACATCTTCGGCTTCGAGTCCCGCGACGCCCTTCTCGACCGATGCCGACTCGGCGAGAGCGCCGGCTACGACACCGTGTTCGCCGCGGACCATCTCGGCGCCCCGGCCCCGTTTCCGCTGCTGGTGGCCGTCGCCGATGCCACCCGCTTGCGAGTCGGAACCCTGGTGCTCAACGCGCCGTTCTGGAATGCGGCCCTCCTCGCCCGCGAGATCGCGACGACGGACGTCCTCACCGACGGAAGACTCGACATCGGACTCGGTGCCGGACACATGAAGTGGGAGTTCGACGCAGCTGGTATCGAATGGAAAGCCCTCGGCGGACGGGTGGAACAGTTGTCGGAGATGGTCGACGGCCTGCGCACCTTCTTCACCGCGGATCTCGACGAGCTACCCGAGGGCCGCGCTCTGCCACGACCGTTGCAGCGGAGCGGATTCGGCGGCTCGGGTCCGCCCCTGATCATCGGCGGCACCGGCGACCGGGTGCTGCGGGTCGCGGCGGCCCACGCAGGCATTGTCGGCGTCGCGGGGGCATTTCAGATTCCGGGCCGACCCCCGGGCACCTTCCGCCTCGCCACCGCGGACGAGACCGCCGAGCGAATTCGGTTCGTACGGACACATGCCGGCGCGCGAGCCGAAGACATCGAGTGGCATCTACTGGTCCAGATGGTCGTCGAGACGGATGACCGCCGGGCCGCGGCGAGCGAGATCGCGGACCGGCTCGGTGGGACGATGTCGGTCGGCGACGTCCTCGACACCCCGTATGTCCTCGTGGGGACCGTGGAGGAGATGGCCGAGCAGCTCCGACGCCACCGGGAGCGTTACGGTTTCTCGTACATCACCGTCCACGAACCGTATCTGGAGGTGTTTGCGCCCGTGATCCGTCAACTCCGCGAACAGAGTTGACGGACAACGACTCACGGGGTGTTGATGTATTCCTGGATGGCCTGCTGCGCCCGGGGGTTGCCCTGTCCGATACCGACGATCGCGCCGGTGATCGCCCCGATCGGCGTGCCGACGATGCAACCGGCGAGACTGCCGGGGAACATCGAGACACACCCGACGCCGAGACCGATCAGCGCGCCGATCGCCGTCCCGGCCGCTCCCCCGTTGGCCCAGCCGACGCCGAGCTCGTTGAGCATGTTCTCGAGGGCCTTCTGCTTGTCGACCTCGTGCCTGCCGGGGATCGCCAGGGCCGGCGTTCCCGTGTTCGGTATGACCGGGTCGGCGTGGGCCGTACCCGCCCCGAGTGTCACCGTCGCTGCGACGAGGACCGACGCTGCCGATTTCTTGATCAAGTTCATCGCGATCCCACCCTGCTGAAGAAGGAAAAACCGGTTCCGACTGTAACCTGCGGCTGCATCATCGGTGGCGAAACCGCGGCATCGGAAGACTACCTCGGCGATTGCCCGCCGGCACGGGTGAAATGTTCGGCTCGAGGTCTATGTAAAGATGTGCGCGCCCGTCGTGGTGCCGCCCGTGGCGCACAGCATGTCGCCGAAAAAGGGGTCAGGGCAGCGATTCGGGCAACCCGAACGGCTCGAAGTGTTCCGGCCCGAGGAACGAGGTCAGGTCCGCGATCTTGGTGCCGCGCAGGGTCAGCACGGTGATCGACCAGCGCAGGTGGGTGCCGGCGTCTTCGTCCCACAGGTAGAAGGCGACGGCGGGCTGCCCGTTCGCTCCGACCGGGAGGTGACGCCACGAACCGCACCCCGTGAGCGGGACCCGGACCGCGAAATCGGTGACCGCGTCGAGACCGCGGTACCAGTGCGCCATCGGCGGCATCGACCAGGTGACATCTTCCGTCAGCAGGGCAACCAGGGCATCTGTGTCACCGCGTTCCAAAGCAGTGGAGTACCCGGCGACGAGGGCACGCAGACGCGTGTCGCCCATCTCCCGCAAAGTGTGCGCCTGCGTCACCGGCGGAATCTTCTCGGCGACGACCGCGCGTGCCCGCTGCAGCGCGCTGTTCACCGACGCCCTCGACGTGTCCATGGTGTCGGCGATCTCGGCGGCGGAGAAACCGAGGACTTCGAAGAGAAGCAGGGCCGCCCGCTGATTACCGGGCAGATGTTGCAGTGCCGCAACGAACGCCAATTCGACAGCCTCGCGTTGCTCGTAGTGTGCGGCCGGCCCCGCCGAACCGGCGGCCAGACCCGCGGCGGCGTAGGGCCCCAGCCAGGCCACGTCCGTGACGGGGACGTCACCGATGACGGCACGATCACTGGACGGGCCCAGGTCGACGGGCAGGGCCCGCTTACCGCGCGATTCGACGGCGTCCAGGCACGTGCGCGTCGCGACGGTGTAGAGCCAGGAGCGCAGCGTGCTGCGACCTTCGAACCGAGCAAAACCGCGCCACGCCCGCAACAACGCATCCTGCAAAGCGTCGTCGGCGTCGTGACTGGATCCGAGCATGCGGTAGCAATGGGCGTGCAGTTCTCGGCGCAACGGTCCGACCAGGCGGGTGAACGCGGCATCGTCTCCGTGGCGCGCCCTGGCCAAGTCGGCATCCTCGGCTTCTGCCGCCGCGTCGGGTGTTCGTGCGGACATGTCGGTCACAAGGGACGATTCTGCCCGACCGCCGGCGGTCG